>CAZWUP010000215.1:0-5113 GCA_964637045.1 uncultured Porticoccaceae bacterium
GAGGTGGTGATCACCACCGGCGGCACCGGCTTTACCGGTCGCGACAGCACCCCCGAGGCCCTGGAGCCACTGTTTGACAAGCGCATCGAGGGCTTTGGCGAGCTGTTCCGCCAGCTGTCCTACCAGGACATCCAGACCTCCACGGTGCAGTCCCGCTGCGTGGCCGGCCTCGCCAACCGCACCGCCATCTTTTGTCTGCCGGGATCCACCGGTGCCTGCCGCCTGGGGTGGGAGAAGATTCTGGCGCCCCAGCTGGACAGCCGCACCGGCCCCTGCAATTTCGTCCAGCACGTCGGCGGGAGGTGACGCCCGGTTTCCCGGGGCCGTCACCGGCCAGGGCTGGTGGCACTCCGGGGGGCGCCCTCAGCGATGGTGCAGGCCACAGTATTGGCATATCTTTCGCCGTCGGGCTATGCTCCCGATGGATATGGCGCGACGATCAAATAATGGCCCGCTGCGCTACCATTTTTCCCCCTGATCCATTACCATTAATTAAGGTAGCTTTAATTCAATAATCGCGGTCTGGCGGCGCTGGCGGCAGTGTCGCCGCGCGGGATTCTGGGGGCCGGTCGCGGCTGTACCCGGCAACATAGATGGCGGATTGGGTTACCCTTGGCAGCCCGTCAGTACCGCACAATAACAGGAGCATTCAATGGATAACCCCAACCAAGTCGATCCCATGGCGTTTCGCAAGGCCCTCGGGTCTTTTACCACGGGTGTCACCGTGGTCACCACCAGGGGCTCGGACGGAGACGTGGGCCTGACCGCCAACAGCTTCAACTCGGTTTCCCTCGATCCCCCCATGGTGTTGTGGAGCCTGGGCAAGAATGCCGGCAGCCTGCCTGCCTTCAGTGCCGCCGAACATTTTGCTGTTCACATTCTCGCCGAGGACCAGGAACAGCTCTCTGCCCAGTTTGCCAAAAAGGGCACCGACAAATTTGCCGGCCTGGAGCTGCAGCGCGGGCCCGACGACATTCCCCTGCTGGTCCGTTGCGCTGCCCGCTTTGTCTGCCGCACGGCTTTCAAGTACGAGGGGGGGGACCACATCATCTTTGTCGGCCAGGTGGAGGAATTCACCCACAGCGAGATGCCACCCCTGCTGTTCCACAGCGGCCAGTACGCCAAAATCAAGAAGCAGGTGGGCCCCACCGACAAGGCCCACCAGGAAAACGCCAGCGAATTCAGTCAGGATTTTCTCGGCTATTTGCTGGCCAGGTCCTACCAGCAATTGTTTGCTCCCATCAAGGTGGAGCTGGCCAAGCGCAAATTCACCATTCCCCAGTACTACCTCATCAGCCTGCTGGGTCAGTTCGACGACAAGACCCTGGCCCAGCACCGGGATGTCATCGCCATCGGCGACAACTACGTCAGTGACAGCGAGTTCGAAGACCTGGTGGCGCGGGGCCTGGTGGAAACCTATGACAGCGACAGAATCCGCCTCACCTCAGCGGGGCACGACCTCTTTGTGGAACTGGCCTCGGTGTTCAAGGCCGTCGAAGCGGATGCCGAGAAGGATCTCAGTTACGACCAGCGCCAGGATCTCAAGCTGATCCTGCGCCAGATGATTCAGACCACGGATCCGGGTCCCCCCAAGTCCTGGCGTTGAGGGTTGGTCCTGCCCGCCAGGTGCAAAATCGATTAGTCTCCACAGTTGGCTCAAGCCCGCCAGCGGAATCCAATGCGGACGGGCACCATAAATTTCAGGGGTTGTTGTGAATTTTACGCAGAGTATTTCCGTCGGTGATCTGGTGCGGGGCCATGCCCGTTCGTTTCCACTGCAGACCGCCACCATCTACAACGAGCGCCGGGTCAGTTACCCGGAGCTGGACCACAGAACCACCAGGCTGGCCAATGCCCTCAGGGGCGCGGGCTGTGGTGAGGGCGGTCGCATTCTGTGGCTGGGCCAGAACCTGGACCGGCTGTTCGAAGTGGTGCTCGCCGCCGCCAAGATCGGCGCCGTGGTGTGTCCGGCCAATTGGCGGTTCTCCATCTACGAAATGATTCACGCCATCGACGATATGGAACCCCATGTCATTTTCTGGCAACAGGAAGAGGTGGGTGACACCGTCAGCGGGGCATTGGCGCAAGCGGCCTGTGCCCAGGGCGTCCCCCAGATTCTCGTCGACGGCACCGACAGCGATTTCTACGAGGACTTTCTGCAGTCCGGCTCCGCCGAGGACGACGAAGCCTTTATCGACCCCGACCTGCCGCTGCTGCAAATCTATACCGCCGCCATCTCCGGCTACCCCCAGGGGGCGCTGCTCAGTCACCGGGCGATCCTCACCCAGAGTGTCCTCTTTGGCTTGCTCCAGGAAATCGACTGCGACTATATCTTTCTCAACTCCGGTCCCCTGTTTCACGTCGGGGTGTGGATGACCACCTGGCCCACCTTTATTTTTGGCGGCACCAATATCTTTGTCCGCCGGGTGGACGCCGAAGAGATCTGCGCCCTGTTCGACCGCGAGAAGATCACCGGCGCCTACCTGGTGGGGGTCACCCAGGACCAGATGGTGGCGTTGAACAAGGACGGCAAGTACAACCTCAAGAGCCTGGTGGGCACCGCCCACACTCCCGAGTGGAACGAGATGATCACCCTGGGCACCAGTCGCTGGCACAAGGGCCTGATGGGCTATGGTCAGAGCGAAGTCAGCGGCCTGATCACCTTCAACTGTTTTGGCTCGAATATGCAGGGCATGTTCGGCCGCGCCTCACCCCTGGCGGTGGTGCGCCTGGTGGACGAGGAGGGCAACGAAGTGCCGGTGGGCGAGGTGGGTGAATTTGCGATCCGCGGCCCCACGGTGATGAACGGCTATCACCAGAAGGGTGGCGCGCCCCAGCCCAGGATCACCAGGAACGGCTGGCACCGCACCACCGACCTGGGTCGCCGCGAGGCGGACGGCTCCTTTTCCTTTGTTGGCACCAACACCCGGATGCTGAAGAGCGGGGTGGAGAACATCTTCCCCAAGGAGCTGGAAATGGTGATCAACGGCATCGACGGCGTCGCCGAGAGCGCTATTATCGGCACCCCCCACGACAAGTGGATCCAGACCGTGGTCGCCATCGTGGTCCGGGAGCCGGGGGCCAGTGTCGACGAGGCCGCGGTGATTGCCCGCTGCAAGGAGCGCCTGGCCTCCTTCAAGAAGCCGACCAAAGTGATTTTTGTAGACAAACTGCCTCGCCTGGCCTCCGGTGATATCGACTACCGGGAGCTGGACGAGCGCTTTGATGGAGGTAATTACCCGGGGGGTAATACCCGCAGCCGCTGATCGCCACAACCCATTCCGCGATCAACACACAATAACCACAGGAGAACCCAATGACCTGGGAACATCAAGACAAGACCGCGATCGTCGGTATCGGCGCCACGCCCTACTATCCAAGGGGCACCTCGGAGCCACAAACGATCTATGAAATGGCCGGTGAGGCCATTATGGCCGCCTGCGAGGACGCAGGCCTCAACGTCAAGCAGATCGATGGCTTTGCCTACTATTCCGGCGCCAGCGCCGGCTATGTGGACAAAATGGACACCGCCGATTTCATGGAAATGCTCGGCATCCCCGAAGTCACCTTTACCGCGGCTCTCACCAGTGGCGGTGGTGGCTCCGCCGGTGCCGCCGGTCTCGCCACCGCGGCCATCGTGTCCGGCCAGGCGACCTATGTGGTCACGGTGATGGCCCTGCAGCAATCCAAGGCCCGCCTCGGCACCGTATTCGGCCAGGTTGCCCCAGACCCCATCAATTCCTTCCTCCAGCCCTCGGGCCTGGTGGGCCCCGGACACCTGATGTCGGTACTGGCAAAGCGCCATATGCACCTCTACGGCACCCGCCGCGAGGCCTTTGCCGAGATCGTCATGGCCACCCGCCTGAACGCGGTCAATCGCCCCGGCGCGGTGCGCCGCAACCCGCTGACCAAGGAAGAGTACTTCAACTCGCCGATGCTGGCGGACCCCCTCTGTCGTCTCGACTTTTGTCTGGAAACCGACGGCGCCGTGGCCTTTATCACCACCTCCTCGGAGCGGGCCAAGGACCTCAAGCAAAAGCCCGTGTACATCCACGGCTGTGCCCACGGTGGCCGCCGCGAGTGGGGCCGGGCCTTTGCCTGGATGGGCATGCCCGACGAGTATTTCGCCTCTGCCGGCAACAAGCCCATCGCCGAGCGCCTGTGGCAACAGACCGGCCTCAGCGCCAAGGATATCGACGTCGCCCTGCTCTACGACCACTTCTCCCCCATGGTGTTGATGCAGCTGGAAGACTATGGTTTCTGTCAGCGCGGTGAAGGCGGCGAGTTTGTCGAGAGCGGCGCGATCCGCTACGCCACTGGCTCCATTCCCGTCAATACCCACGGCGGGCAGTTGTCCGAGGCCTATATCATCGGCATGACCCATGTCCGCGAAGGTGTCGAGCAAATGCGCGGTGTGGCCACCAACCAGGTCAAGGGCGCGGAGTTCGCCCTGGTCACCGGTGGCCCCGCCTCGCTCCCCGTTTCTGGCCTGATTCTGCGAGGAGAAAAATAATGTCCGATTCACTCTCCAAAATGCTGCCCGGTGAAAATATCCGCATCAGCACCGACACCTACACCAGGCCCTTCTGGGAAGCGGCCAAGGCCCACAAGCTGACGGTCGCCCAGTGTGGGGACTGCGGTACCTTCCGCATGCCGCCGCGGCCCTACTGCCCCGATTGCCAGAGCAAGAAAATCAACTGGCCGGAGCTGCCCGGCACCGCCAAGGTTTACAGCTTTGCGGTGTGTCACAAATCCCCCTTCACCGGCGAGGACCTGTTGTACATTCCTGTGGTGCTGGACATCGATGGCGCCCCCGGGGCCCGCCTGGTGTCCAACCTGGTGGGCATCGACCCGGACAAGGTGGAGATCGGCATGACCGTTGCCGTCGACTGGCATCCCATCACCGAAGGCTGGGTGCTGCCGATTTTCAAGCCGCAGTAACAGTTCGCTAAACGCGGTGCAATAAAAAACCGGTCACTGCTTCAGTGGCCGGTTTTCTTTATTGCCTCCGAGCCTATCCAGGCAATGGATACCTGTTGCCGGGAGGTGTTTGCGGCGGCGGATCAGCGGCCGAGGATTCCCCGGGCCACCACCTCCAGCATGATCTCCGAGC
>CAZWUP010000216.1:0-5103 GCA_964637045.1 uncultured Porticoccaceae bacterium
GGCAGAGCCGCTGGCGATAAGTAGTGTCAGGCCTAAAACTTTGCGCATTGGAAATTCTCCAGGTTGAGTGGAACCGGCCCAGGCCCGGGGGAACAGCCCAACGGCCCCCACCCGCCGCCCAGGGCGACCTCACCAGACAAACCAAAGCCCGGACGCAGCACACCGCGCCCGGGCCCTGGGTAACCATGGCAGTTGCTGTTAGCGCCTGGTCATCTCGACGCGGCGGTTGAGAGCCCAGGAACCCTCGTCACTGCCGAGGGCGGCGGGGCGCTCTTCGCCATAGCTGATGACTTCGAGATACTCGCCACTCACACCCTGCAGCACCAGGTATTCCTTGACAGCATTGGCGCGGCGCTCACCCAGAGCCATGTTGTACTCGCGGGAACCGCGCTCGTCGCCGTGGCCCTCGAGACGGATATAGATGGGGTTGGCACGCAGGCGCTGGGCGTGGGTATTCAGGGCTGCACGGGCTTCGTCCTTGAGGGTGGACTTGTCGAAATCGAAGTAGAACACGGTGGCTACGCCACCGGCACCCAGGTCACTGCCGTAGGCGTCACCGGCACCCGCGGTGCCTGTGCCAACACCACTGCCGCTGCCATCGGCACCCATCCCGGCACCGGCGGCGTCATCGGTTGAGGTGCTGGAACAGGCCGCCAGGAACATGCTCATGGCGACGATAAAAAAGCCAGATTTTAGCGCGTGCAAACTCATTGTCTTCTCCTTTTAGAGCCTTAGCCCTGGTATTGAATCAATTTAAGAACGGTGACCATGCCGGCTCACGAACATCTCCCTCCCGGGTCGGCAGGAAGAATCTTACACCAGCATCGATGGAAACTGCAGCCAACAGGCCCTTTCCGCCCCGCTTGGTGGCATACAGCAACATCGCCCCATTGGGTGCCACCGTCGGCGACTCATCCAGGTAGGTACCTGTGAGTACGCGGAAGTCGTTGGTGATCAGGTCCTGGGAGGCGATGTGAAACTGGCCCTTGTCGCGATGCACCATAACCAGGGTTCTGCCATCCGGGGCCAGTCTTGGTCGGGCGTTGTAAGTGCCGCGGAATGTTAATCTTTCCAACCCCCCCGTGGCAATATTTAGTTTATAGATTTGCGGGCTTCCACCCCTGTCCGAGGTGAAAATGACAGATTTGCCATCCGGGGTCCAGTTGGGCTCGGTGTCGATGGCAAAATGGTTGGTCAAGCGGGTGAACTGTTTGCTGGCGAGATCGTGGAGGTAAATCTCCGGATTGCCATCCTTGGACAGCACCATGGCCAGTTTGCGGCCGTCGGGGGACCAGGCGGGGGCACCGTTGAGACCGGTGAAGTTGGTGACCTGCTGGCGGCTGGCATCCGCCAGTTTCTGGCGGAAAATGGCCGGCCTGCCGGTTTCGAAGGATACATACACCAGCTCCTTGCCGTCCGGCGACCAGCCGGGGGACATCAGCGGCTCGGAGGACTCCAGCATCAGCCGCTCGCGGGCGCCGTCGGCATCGGACACCAGCAGGCGATAGATCTGGCGACCATCCCGCCCCTGTACCGAGGTCACATAGGCCAAGCGGGTGGTGAAGGCCCCGCGCACACCGGTAATGGCCTCGTAGACCTTGTCGCTGATGTAGTGGGCGATATCGCGAACACTGGCATCGGTGCCGTTTACCACCTGGTTGAGCACCATTTTTTCACTGTTGACCTCGGCGAGGCCAAAGGTGACCTTGATCTGGCCGGCGGCGTCCCGCTCGCCACTGCCGAACACCAGGTACTGGGCACCCAGCACTTTCCAGTCCCGGTAGTAGATTTCCCCCTGGTTGCGGGGGAAAGACAGCATGTTCTCGCGGGGCACCGAAGTGAAAAGTCCGCTGCGCTGCAAATCGGCGGCGACGATGGCGCTGATATCCTCGGCCAACATTCCGCCCTGCATGGCTACCGGCGACACGGCAATCACCGTGGGGTTGTCCACCCCGCTGGTGATTTCGATGGTGAGTTCCGCCTGGGCGCCCGCCGCCAGAAATACCCACAGGAATAGCAGCGTAAAAAGTCGTTGTTTCAGCATAACCGGGTTTTACATCCTCAGATCTTGTGGATTGAATACGATTCGAACCTTGCGAAACTGGCGCTGGTAGAGCGTTGGGTCCATCTCCCGCAGGCGGGAGAACTGACCCACCTTGAACACCGCCTGCTCCGCAGAGCGGTCGAAGGCGGCATTGCCACTGGACCTGATGGTCCGCACCCCGTCCACCCTGCCCCCGGAGCCGAGGGAAATTTCAAGCTCCACCACCATTCCCAGTCGAGCACTGGGGGGGCGGCTCCAGTTGGCGGCGATAAGGCTGGCCATATAGTCCACATAGGTGCCAACCTGAGCCTCGAACTCCTCGTCGGCCAGCATCGCCTCTTCCATGGCCAGGGCCTGGGCCAGCTCCTGCTGGCGTTGCTTTTCGGCCTGCTCGCGCTTGAGCTGTTCCTGGCGCTGTTTTTCCGCCTGCTCCCTTTTCAACTGCTCCTGGCGCTGTTTTTCCGCCTGCTCCTTTTTCAACTGCTCCTGGCGCTGCTTTTCGGCCTGCTCCTTTTTCAGTTGCTCCTGGCGCTGCTGCTCCTGTTTGAGCTGTTGCTGGCGTTCAAGTTCCTTGCGCTGCTGTTCCTCGTCAACCTTTGGCTCGGGCTTCGGCTCGGGTTTGGCCACAGGCTCGGGCTTGGGCGCCGGCTTGGGAGCGGGCGCCGGGGCGGGTTTCGGCGGCGCGGGTCGCACCGCGGCGGGCTGCATCTGCAACAGCTTGGCCTCGATAAAGCGGGGACTGGCAACTTTTTTCTCCTTCTCCGCAGGACTCCAGCCGACAATCAACACCGCAATTATCAGCCCGTGGAGAACACCGCTGACAAGCATGCCCATGGTGTTATCCGTCAAGCCGGGGTAGTTCAGTGATCGGGCCATATCAGGGCTTGATCTCTCCGGGCTCGGTCACCAGGCCGACATTGGGTGCACCCGCCAATTGTAGTACGGTCATCAGCTCCACCACTGTGCCATAGGCCACATTCCTGTCCCCCCACACCAGCACCGGGGTCTCTGGCTGTTGGGCCAAAACCTTGGATACCTTGTCCTGGATATTGGCCAGGGTATCTTCGTCGTTCTTGCCGTTGCCGAGATCGATATAGTAAGTGCCGTCCGCCTTGATGGAGACGATCAAGGGGTCCTTGTCCTTCTCGTCCAGGGGGGTGGAGGGGGCCTTGGGCAATTCGACCTGAACCCCCTGCATCAGCAGCGGGGCGGTGATCATAAACACGATCAGCAGTACCAGCATGACATCGATGTAGGGAACCACATTGATGTCCGCCACCAGCTTGCGCTTGTTGTTGCTCTTGAAACTCGCCATGGCTGTGCCTGTCAGTCCGTGTGCACACGGCGGTGGAGAATACTGGAGAACTCCTCGGCAAAGGTGGTGTAGTTGCTGTAGAGAAAATCCGCCTGGGAGGAATAACGGTTGTAGGCAAGTACCGCGGGAATGGCGGCGAACAGCCCCATGGCGGTGGCGATCAGGGCCTCGGCGATGCCGGGAGCCACCGTGGCCAGGGTGGCCTGCTGGACATTGGCCAGGCCGCGGAACGACTGCATAATGCCCCATACGGTGCCAAACAGGCCGATATAGGGGCTGACCGAGGCCACACTGGCGAGAAACGGCAGGTTGATGTTGAGCTTCTCCTCCTCCCGGGACAGGGCGACGCGCATGGCCCTTTCGGTGCCTTCCATAACCACGTCCGGGTCGGTACCCTTCTGGTGGAGAAGGCGATTGAATTCCCGGAAACCACTGCGAAACACGCTCTCCAGGCCGTCGATGCGAACATTTTCATGGACCCGGGCATTGATGTCGTTGAACAGCTGATTGAGGTCGACCCCCGACCAGAAGGTCTCCTCAAACTCGCGGAAATTATTGGCCGCAGTGCGCAGGTACATGCCGCGCTGGATGATCATGGCCCAGGAGATCACCGACGCCATCAACAACAGCAACATCACAAACTGGACCGGCAGCGAAGCCCCCGACACCAGCACCCAGATAGAGAGATTCTCTGTCACACAAGACTCCTGTAGTTTAAACGATGGCCGCAGCCCGCACATCGGCGGGAATGGCGGACGGTTTCATGGTATCCCTGGTTACGCAGGCGATTTTGACCTCGGCGGAGCATAGTAATTCATCGCCGCGCCTGACGCTCTGCTCCATGAGAAAAAAAGTTCTTCCTGGCTTGGTCACCCGGGCGCTGACGGTGAGGGCGTCATCGAGGCGGGCCGGCTGGCGGTAGTTGATGCTGAGGGAGTGAACCACAAACATCAGGTTGTCGCGAAACAGCGCGGGCTTGGCAAAACCCCGGGCGCGAAACCACTCGGTGCGGGCGCGCTCCATAAATTTGAGGTAATTGACGTAGTAGACGATACCCCCGGCGTCGGTATCCTCCACATACACCCGCAGCGGGAACTCAAAACAGCTGTCAGCCATGATCTACTCGCCCACCCCCATCTCCCCCAGCAACTTGATCTGCTCCGCCACTCGGGCCGGGCTGTGGAGACCAAAATGGCTGTAGGCCAGGCGGGTGGCCATGCGCCCCCGGGAGGTGCGCATCAAAAAGCCCTGTTGGATCAGATACGGCTCCAGTACATCCTCGATGGTGCCCCGCTCCTCGCCGATGGCGGCGGACAGGCTGTCCACCCCCACCGGGCCACCCTCGAACTTCTCGATAATGGTGAGCAACAGGCGGCGGTCCATGTGATCGAAGCCGGACTGGTCCACGTTGAGCATATTGAGGGCGTCGTCGGCAACCTGCGCGGTGACCCGGCCGTCGGCCTTTACCTCGGCAAAATCCCGCACCCGGCGCAGCAGGCGGTTGGCGATCCGCGGTGTGCCCCTGGCCCGGCGGGCGATTTCCACCGCGCCCTTGGCGTCCATCTCCACCCCCAGGATACCGGCGGAACGGGCGACAATGGTGGCCAACTCGGGCACCGAGTAAAACTCCAGGCGCTGGACAATGCCAAAGCGGTCCCGCAACGGCGAGGTCAGCAGGCCCGCCCTGGTGGTGGCCCCCACCAGGGTAAAGGGCGGCAGATCGAGCTTGATGGAGCGCGCACCC
>CAZWUP010000217.1:0-5060 GCA_964637045.1 uncultured Porticoccaceae bacterium
ACCGGCGTCCTGCCCCCGGTGTCCATCCTCAGCAAGGAGGCCGCCGCCTACCACTTCCTCAGCGGTTACACCGCCCGGGTGGGTTCCACCGAGCTGGGGGGCGAGGCCGGCATCACCCCCACCTTCTCCACCTGTTTTGGCGCCCCCTTCATGCCCCGCCCCGCCGGGGTCTACGCCGAGCTGCTGATGAAGCGCATCGACGACTTCGGCAGCCGAGTCTACCTGGTGAACACCGGCTGGACCGGCGGCTCCGGCGCCAACGGCAAGCGCTTTCCCATCCCGGTGACCCGGGCGGTGGTTACCGCCATCACCAGCGGAGCCCTGGAGAACGCCGCTACCGAAACCCTGCCCATCCTCAATCTGGCCTACCCCACGGCGGTACCAGGCGTCGACAGCTCCTACCTCAACCCCCGCGCCGCCTGGCCGGATACCGACGCCTACGACACCCAGGCCCGCAAGCTGGCGGAACTGTTTGTGAAGAATTTCGAGAAGTTCGAGGTTTCCAGACAAATCGTCGCCGCTGGACCCGTGCTGGACTGACCCCCGGGGGAGCCGGGCTTGCCCGGCAGCGGAAGCAAAAAAGGGTGCCTTTCGGCACCCTTTTTTGTTCCCCGGTCTGGCCCCGGTCAGGTTTTCTCCACACTCTGGCGCAAGCCCTTGCGGAAGCATTCGTTGCTGCCCTTGGTGTCCTGGAGGATCAACAGCAGCTCCCCCAGCTCCAACCAGGTGGCGGGGCGCGGGTTGAGCTTGAGGGCGCGCTCGAAATACTCCTTGCCCTTGCCCCACAGCTGGCTGCGCATACACAGGCGACCCAGGGCCTCCAACAGCCAGGGGTTGTCGCGATGGTCCCTCAGCCAGGCCTCGGCGGCGGTCAACTGGGTGCCGGGGTCGGCGTCGATCTCCCCGTACAGCAACACCAGCTGATCGTCCCAGTGGCCGTTGATAAAGCGCCGCAGCCTGGATTCCGCCGTATCCGCCGCACCCAGCTTCTGGAGCTGGGCAACATAGACCGCCACCAGGCTGGCCTCCTTTTGCAGGCGCCTGGGCAGGGCGTCCCACAGCCGATCCAGGTCCGCCCGCTGCTCCGTCAGGGACTTGTGGGACGGCTTGGGGACACCGAAGGCGGCGAGGATCTCGCGGTGAACCTCCACTTCCAGGGCGCTGAGCTCTGAGGACGAGACCGCCTTGTGCTTTTTCAAATCCGGCAGCAGCGCCTCCAGGCCCTGCCAATCCTGCAGCCCCTTGCGGGCGGAGGCCAGCAAGCGCAACAGGGTGGGGTGGCCGGGCGCCTTGCGGTGCAGGGTGTTGAGCAACGTCAGGGCCTGTCCGAAGTCGCTGTTGCGCAGCAGCATCCGGGCCCGCAGCAGACCCACCGCAAAGGGGTCCGCGGCGCCGTCCTTTTCCGCCAGCCTCAGCCACTCCTCGGCCTGACCGTAGTCCCCCAGATTGAAGTTGGCGGCCGCGGCCCCCAGGTAGTTCACCACCGGAATCTCGGAGCGGGTGGCGCCGCTCTTCAGGTTGACAATGGCCTGGGGCCAATTGCCCTCCAGGTAATCCACCACCCCCTGGGCGGTCCTGTCCCGCACCCGCAAGCGCCTGCGTCCGGACCTGGTGTGCCACCACCCCCGGGGCAGCATCAGCAGCCGCCACAGCCGGCCCAGCAGGTACACCGCCAACCCCAGCACCAGCAGTGACAGCAAGGCCCCCCAAAGGGTGGTCTCCACCAGATAGTGGCCCACGGACAGTACCAGATAGCCGTGCTGAGTGGCGAGAAACTGATAGAGCCCCGCGCCCGCCAACAGGGCCAGAGCCAGGATGATCAGCAGTTTTCTCACGGGGCCTCCCCCCCGTCCCCATCCTGGTCGGCACCCGGGTACCTGTTGTGCCAGAGGGCGATGTAGTCCTGCAGGGCGACAATGGAAGCGGCCACATCGGGCACCGGCCTGGTGACCTGGAGGCTCGCGAGCTGAGCCAGTTGCTCGTCAAAGACCTCGGCCATATCGCTGCCGGGGAAGCTGGCGGCGATACTGTTCCTGGCGCGGGTGAGACTGGCAGTGTAGATATGCTGTTCGCCCCGCATCAGCGCCAACTGGGCCTGCTCCAAAAGGGTGCGCACACTGAGCTGCAACAAGGCCTGCTCAGACGGCAACAGGGGCGGGGCCGCCGGCACATCGAGACGCTCAACCCGGACAATACCGGACATCCTGCTGAGGGCGCGCCAGGCGTTGTCCCCCAGGCGCTGATACCAGGTGGCAGCCTCCTCTGGCGCCACCTCAACCGCGGGGCCCTCCTCCTCCACCAGGGGCACACGGAGGTCGGGAACACTGGCGATCAGGGCGTCGAGCTGGACATAAATGCCCTCCCGATCGACCACACCCGCGCCCCGCAAGCGGGTGATATCCCGGGCCAGGGCCTGACGAACGGCAAACAATCCGGGGTCGTCGAGTTCGCGGAGGATAGCGTCGGCGGCAGTCATCAGCGCCACCGCATTGCCGGTCTGACCCTCGGTGACCAAGCGCTGACTGGCGAGGCGCAGCAGGTACTCCGCCTCCGCCAGCAGCCAGTCCTCCCGGGAGGTGGTGGACAACTGCCGCAGTCGCTGCTGCTGGCTGTTGAGCTGCAGCTGGAGGTCCGCGACCTGTGCCTCCAGGGCCCGAAACTCCTCTTCCTGGCGCTCCTCCAGGGTCGCCAAACGCGGGCCCAGGGCAGAAGCCTGGTCAGCCTCGCCAAGCCCCGCCTCGGCGGGTGACCGAGGTGTGGGGTCCGGGTCGGAAGACACCGGCGCGGCCGTGGTCGGCAACGGCTGGGTTTGGGTGCGCGCGAGCAGGGCGTCGCCAAAATGCCGCCAGCCGTAGTAGCCGCCAACACCAAGTAGCACCAGGACCGCCACCAGCAGCAATTTGCCCTTGGCGGTTCCCTTCCGCGGCTTGGCCTTGCCCGTGTTGGCCCGTGCTGGCGAAGGCCCTTGGTGGGGACTGGAGGCCCCATCCTGGGGCCGCTGTGGGGGGACGTCCCCCGGCGAGGGGGTGGCTGTGGAGGGCTCCTCCGGGCCAGCTTTGTCTGCTGCGGAGCCGCCGGCTTGGGGGGGAGTTTCGGGTTTATCGTTGTCGTTCGCCACTGTTACTTCCTTTTTTAACCTGGATCAGGGGCTAACCCTGCCGGATTCCCGCTGAGTGTACCAGTGAACCAGGGCCGTCACCATGTTCTCCGGCAGGGCACTGGCCGCCACCACCAGCCGATGGCAGCCCCGCTCGCGGGCCACAGCCGCCACCCGCTCCCCGGGCACCAACAGGGGCAGATCCAGCAGCCGCTGGCGGGCGGGGGGGGTGAGACAGGCCAGCAGGGCAGTCAGGATATCGCCACTGTGGATAGCCGCCACATCCAGCTGCCCCGCCATCAACAGGGTGTTGAGTTCAGCCCGGTGCCGGGCACTGGGCTGCCTGAGGTAGAGATCCAGATAGCGGACCCTGGCCCCCCGTGCGCTGAGTTCGTCCCGCAGAACATCGCGCCCCCCGCGGCCGCGGCAGATCAGCACCGATTTGCCCGCCACCCGGGCCAGCTCCGGGAGTGCCAACAGGCCCTCCGAGGTGGCCTCCGTTGGCGGGCAGCGCACCTCGCGCCCGGTCTGTGCAAGGCGGGCGGCGGTCGTGCGCCCCACCCCGTAAAACACCGCCCCCGGCGCAAAATCGCGAGCGCTGCCGCGGAGTGCCGCAAGGGCCAGATCGACACTGTTGACGCTGACAAAAATCACCACATCTGCCGCTGCCAGGGCGCTGGCGGCCTGCCCTTGCGCCGCGGGAGTGGTCAGCAGGGGCTGGATCTCAATCACCGGCAGCGTGCTCAGCCGGGCACCACAGGCCGCCAGGCGCTGACAAAAGGCATCCGCCGCCTTCGCCGGCCTCGGCACCAGCACCCTGAGGGACGCCAGGGGCTTGCTTTCAGTGACTGTCATGGACGTCCTGCAGGATCCGGGCGGCACCCCTGGCCAGCAGGGTCTCCGCCAGGGCGGTACCCAGCGCTTCCGCGCGATCCGGGTGGCCGCTGATTTCCGCCCTGAGCATGGTCAGGCCATCCACGGAACCCACCAGGCCCCGCAGGTGAAGAGTATCAGGAGCCAGCAATTGGGCGAAGCAGGCGATGGGCACCTGGCAGCCCCCCTCGAGGCGGCGGTTCATCGCCCGCTCGGCGCGCACACAGATCGCCGTGGGTTCGTGGTGGAGGGGTGCCAGCAGTTGGTGGATTCGGGCGTCGTCGCTGCGGCATTCGATGCCCACGGCGCCCTGGCCGCCGGCGGGGAGGCACAGGGTATCCGGGATCCGCAGTCTTATCCTGGCATCCAGTTTCAATCTGACCAGGCCGGCGGTGGCCAGGATGATGGCATCGAACTGCCCGCTGTCGAGCTTGGCGAGGCGGGTCTGGACATTGCCGCGCAGAAACTCAACCTGCAACTGGGGGTAGCGCTCCCGCAGCTGGCACTGGCGGCGCAGGCTGGAGGTACCCACCACGGCACCCGGGGGCAACTCATCCAGATGATTGAAGTGATTGGCGACAAAGGCGTCACTGGGGTCCTCCCGCTCGCAGATCACCGCCAACCCCAGGCCCTCGGGAAACTCCATGGGCACGTCCTTCATGGAGTGGACGGCAATATCTGCATCCCCCGCCAGCATGGCCACTTCCAGTTCCTTGACGAAAAGCCCCTTGCCGCCGACCTTGGCCAGGGGCGCGTCCAGAATCTGGTCCCCCTTGGTGGTGATACCCACCAGCTGAACCTCCAGGCCGGGGTCCAACTGCTGCAAACGGGATTTGACAAACTCCGCCTGCCACAGGGCGAGGGGACTTTTGCGGGTGGCGATGCGGAGAACGGGTTGCGGGGTCATGGCGGACTGTCGTTGAAAAATCAGGGGGGAATGTTACCAGATAGCGGCACCGGGTTCTGCCTCGCCAGGGCCTGTCCGGCAACGGAAATGGCGATCCCTACAGCTGCTGCAACAACTTTCTGAGGGTGGCGACATGGCGGCGGCTGACCTGGGGGCGGCTGTCCAGGCCGTTGAGGCGCACAT
>CAZWUP010000218.1:0-5036 GCA_964637045.1 uncultured Porticoccaceae bacterium
GCGAGGACGGCCCCACCCACCAGCCGGTGGAGCACCTCACCAGCCTGCGCACCACCCCCAACATCCACACCTGGCGGCCCTGCGACACCGTGGAATCCGCGGTGTGCTGGAAAGCGGCCATCGAGCGCCGGGACGGCCCCACGGCGCTGGTGTTCTCCCGCCAGAACCTGGCTCACCAGGCCCGCAGCGACCAGCAGGTCGCCGCCATCGCCAGGGGCGGCTATGTCCTGCGGGATTGTGACGGCACCCCGGAGGCGCTGGTGATCGCCACCGGCTCGGAGGTGGCCCTGGCGGTGGGCGCCGCGGAAAAGCTTGCCGCCGCGGGCAAAAAAGTGCGGGTGGTGTCCATGCCCTGCACCGAGGTCTTCGACGCCCAGGACAAGGCCTACCGGGACACTGTGCTGCCCCCGGCAGTGCGCGCCCGGGTGGCGGTTGAGGCCGGCCATGTGGACTTCTGGCAAAAGTATGTGGGTCTCGACGGCGCCGTGGTGGGCATGACCGGCTTTGGCGCCTCCGCTCCCGCCGGCGATCTGTACAAGTACTTCGGCATCACCGAGGACAAGGTGGTGGCGGCCCTGGAGACAGTGCTGAATTGCGCCTGAAACTTGCCATCAATGGCTTTGGTCGGGTGGGGCGCTCGGTGTTCCGGGCTCTCCACGAGCGGGGCCTGAGTCGGGAGCTGCAGGTGGTGGCCATCAACGAGCTGGCGGACCTGGACACCATTCGCTACCTCACCCGCTACGACTCCACCCACGGCCATTTTCCCGGCACCGTGACCACCGCCGGGGAGAGCCTGGTGGTGGACGGCCGCGCCATCACCGTCAGCCATGTGGAGAGCCTGGATGACCTGAGCTGGCCCGGCGTGGATGTGGTGCTGGAGTGCTCCGGCACCTTCGACGCCCGGGAGCTGGCGGAAAAGCACCTGACCGCCGGGGCGGGTCGGGTGCTGTTCTCCCAGCCGGCGCTCCCGGATGTGGATGCCACCATTGTGTGCGGCATCAACCACCGGGAGTTGCGGGCCGAACACCGCATCGTCTCCGCCGCCTCCTGCACCACCAACTGCGTGGTGCCGGTGCTGGCGGTGCTGCAGCGGGAGCTGGGGGTGGAGGCCGGGGTGATCACCACCATCCACTCGGTGATGAACGACCAGCCCCTGCTGGATTCCTATCACCACACCGACCTGCGCAAGACCCGCGCCGCCATCCAGTCCATGATCCCGGTGGATACCCTGCTGGCCAGGGGCATCGACCGCCTGCTGCCGGAGCTGGCGGGCAGGATCGAGGCCCAGGCGATGCGGGTGCCCACCCAGAATGTCTCCGCCATCGACCTGTCGGTGGTGCTCGGCCGGGGGGTCGATGCCAACACCGTGAACCAGCTCCTGAAACAGGTGTCGGATGGGGAACTGGCGGGCATTCTGGGCTACACTGAGGAGCCTCTGGCGTCCTGTGATTTCAACCACGACCCCCACTCAGGTATCGTCGATGCCAGCCAGACCCGGGTGGCCGGCCAGCACCTGGTGAAGCTGCTGATCTGGTTCGACAACGAGTGGGGCTATGCCAATCGCATGATCGACGTATTGCTGCACTGGCGGGACACAATCCGCGCCAGCGGCCACTGACCGGGCTGCTGGCGCCGTCAGCTATGGTATTTTTCCGCCAACAAGGATTTGAGGAACTGATATGCCGCTGCATGTGAAAAAGATGACCGACCTGGAGCTGGCGGGCCAGCGAGTGCTGATCCGCGAGGATCTGAATGTGCCCATCAAGGACGGTGCGGTTGCCAGCGACGCCCGCATCCGCGCCGCCCTCCCCACCCTCAGGCTGGCCCTCGACAAGGGCGCCAGGGTGGTGGTGATGTCCCACCTCGGCCGCCCGGTGGAGGGCCAGTTCGACCCCGAACTGTCGTTGCAGCCAGTGGCCGAGCACCTGGCCAAACTGCTGGGGGTGGAGGTGAAGCTCGTCAGCGACTGGCGCCAGGGGGTCGACGTCAACAGCGGCGAGATCGTCCTGCTGGAGAATGTCCGCTTCAACGCCGGGGAAAAGAAGGACAGCGATGAGCTGGCCCAGGCCTATGCCGGGCTGTGCGATATCTTTGTCATGGACGCCTTCGGCACCGCCCACCGCGCCGAGGCCTCCACCCACGGCGTGGCCAAATTTGCCCCGGTGGCCTGCGCCGGCCCCCTGTTGAGCGCCGAGCTGGAGGCGCTGAGCAAGGCGTTGGCCACCCCCCATCTGCCCCTGGTGGCCATTGTCGCCGGGTCCAAGGTGTCCACCAAGCTGACGGTGCTCGACAACCTGTCCGACAAGGTGGACCAGCTGATCGTCGGCGGCGGCATCGCCAATACCTTCCTCGCCGCCGCGGGCAAGCCGGTGGGCAAGTCCCTGTGCGAGCACGATCTGATTCCCGAAGCCCAGCGGTTGATGGCCAAGACCCGCATCCCCCTGCCGGTGGATGTGGTGGTGGCCAGCGAGCTTTCCGAAGCGGCGACCGCCACCATCAAGAGTGTGGACGAGGTGGCGGAGGATGACATGATCCTCGATATCGGCCCCAAAAGTGCCCAGCATCTGGCGGCCATTCTCAAGGCCGCGGGCACCATTGTCTGGAATGGCCCGGTGGGGGTTTTCGAATTCGATCAGTTTGGTGAGGGCACGAAAACCGTTGCCCAGGCCATCGCCAGCAGTGCGGCCTTCTCCATCGCCGGCGGCGGCGACACCCTGGCGGCAGTGGACAAATACGGGATCGCCGCCAAGGTGTCCTACATTTCCACCGGCGGCGGCGCCTTCCTCGAGTTTGTCGAAGGCAAGGTGCTGCCCGCGGTGGCCATTCTCGAAGAGCGGGCGAAGGGCTGATGAGCTACAGGGTTTTTATAGACGGCCGCCACGGCACCACCGGGCTCAAGATCGACGAGCGCCTGGCGCTGCGGGATGACGTGGAGATCCTCGCCATCGCCGAGGATCAGCGCAAGGATCCCGCCGCCAAGGCGCGCCTTATCAACAGCGCGGATGTGGTCTTTCTGTGCCTGCCGGACGCCGCCTCCCGGGAGTCCGTGGCCCTGCTCGAGCCCGGCAACACCACTACCCGCTTTCTCGACGCCAGCACCGCCCACCGCACCGACCCGGCCTGGGTCTACGGCCTGCCGGAACTGAGCGCCGCCCACCGGGAGCGCATTTGCCGCGCCCGCAAGGTGGCGGTGCCCGGCTGCCACGCCAGCGGCTTCCTGCTGTTGCTACAGCCCCTGGTGGCGGCGGGCCTGGTGCCCGCAGACTACCCGCTGACCACCTACTCGGTGACCGGCTACAGCGGTGGCGGCAAGGAGATGATCGCCAGCTACGAGGCCACCGCCACCCTGCCGGAGGGCATGAAAAGCCCGCGCCTCTACGCCCTGGGTCTGGCCCACAAGCACCTTCCGGAAATGCAGGCGGTTGCCGGGCTGGCCCACAAGCCCTTGTTCACCCCCATCGTGGGCAATTTTGCCCAGGGCATGGTGGTGGCGGTACCCCTGTTGCCCAGGTTGCTGCCCGGGGCGCCGACGCCGGCGGATCTTCAGGCATTCTTTGCCCGGCACTACGCCGGGCAGACCTTCGTCAAGGTGATGCCCCTGGACGCCGAATCCCTGCTGGACAACGGCTTTTTGCCCGCCACCCCCTGCAACGACACCAACAGGGCGGAGATCTTCGTCTTCGGTCACGGCGAGCAGATCCTGCTCGCCAGCCGCCTGGACAACCTGGGCAAGGGGGCTTCGGGGGCGGCGATCCAGTGTATGAATATTATGCTCGGGGTGGATGAGGCGACGGGCCTGACGGCCTAGAAGCTGCGCTTCTTGGTCTGATGTTGGACGCTGGACGTCTGACGCTTTAAGGGCGCTTCGCCGCTTGAATTTAGTTCAGCTCGCCACTGTGCCGAGACATTGGCAAGCACGGATTTTTTCGCGTCAGACGTCCAGCGTCAGACGTCAGACCTCTTGGCAAGAACTGAGATGCCCCCAGTGGGCACCAACCAGCAAAGGAACTACGACCATGGCCCTGATCTCACTGCGACAACTGCTGGACCACGCCGCCGAACACGCTTACGGCGTGCCCGCCTTCAATGTCAACAATCTGGAGCAGATGCGCGCCATCATGGAGGCGGCGGACGAAACCGACTCGCCGGTGATCGTCCAGGCCTCCGCTGGCGCCCGCAAGTATGCCGGCGCCCCTTTCCTGCGCCACCTGATTCTCGCCGCCATCGAGGAATTCCCCCATATCCCGGTGGTGATGCACCAGGACCACGGCACCAGCCCCGCCATCTGCCAGCGCTCCATCCAGTTGGGCTTTTCCTCGGTGATGATGGACGGCTCCCTGAAGGAAGATGGCAAGACCCCCGCCGACTACGACTACAACGTGGCGGTCACCCGCCAGGCGGTGGCCATGGCCCACGCCTGCGGGGTTTCCGTCGAGGGGGAGTTGGGCTGCCTGGGCTCACTGGAAACCGGCCAGGCCGGTGAAGAGGACGGCGTCGGCGCCCACGGTACCCTCGACCACAGCCAGTTGCTCACCGACCCGGATGAGGCCGCGGATTTCGTCAAGGCCACCAGCGTGGACGCCCTGGCCATCGCCATCGGCACCAGCCACGGCGCCTACAAGTTCAGCCGCCCGCCCACCGGGGATATTCTCGCCATCGAGCGCATCAAGAACATCCACGCCCGCATCCCCAACACCCACCTGGTGATGCACGGCTCCTCCTCGGTGCCCCAGGAGTGGCTGCAGGTGATCAACCAGTTTGGCGGTGACATTCCCGAGACCTACGGGGTGCCGGTGGAGGAAATCGTCGAGGGCATCAAGCACGGGGTGCGCAAGGTCAATATCGACACCGACCTGCGCCTGGCCAGCACCGGCGCCATCCGCCGCTTCCTGGCCCAGAACCCGGCGGAGTTCGATCCCCGCAAGTACCTGGCCGCCTCCACCAGGGCGATGAAGGACATCTGCCTGGCCCGCTACCAAGCCTTCGGCACCGCAGGCCAGGCCAGCAAGATCAAGCCCCTCAGCCTGGAGGCGATG
>CAZWUP010000219.1:0-5002 GCA_964637045.1 uncultured Porticoccaceae bacterium
ACGTGTCCATGGCGTACTGCAGTTCAAAAATATTGTTTTCCATAATGAACTCCCAGTCAGGCTTTTATGGTCAGATAGCTTCGTCGCCGGTTTCGCCGGTACGAATTCGAATAACTTCCTGGAGATCGGAGATGAAAATCTTGCCATCGCCGATCTTGCCAGTCCGCGCGGAGTTCAGGATTGCCTCGACCGCTCCATCTACCATGCTTTCCGGAAGGGCCACTTCGATTTTCACCTTGGGCAGGAAATCAACCACGTATTCCGCGCCCCGGTACAATTCGGTGTGCCCTTTTTGTCTGCCAAACCCTTTGACTTCTGTGACTGTAACGCCCTGTACTCCGATCCCAGCGAGGGTTTCACGCACATCATCAAGTTTGAAGGGTTTGATCACCGCTGTGATCATTTTCATAGTTGTCTCCTATGGATCTGCTTGAGGATACCCCCGCCCCAAAGCCCGGGGCGGAGGCGGTATAACAGGCCTTACTCGATGGGCAGGCTGTAGGAAACGACAATCTTGGCGTCATCGTAAGCGGGCTCGTCATCGATGAACTTGCTGACGGTAAAGCTCAGGTTGTCGTTGTAGGCATAGGTGATATTCAGGTGGACGGGATCTTCACCGGTGGCGTTGTCGTGCTTGCCCACCAGGAAGGAGAATTGGCCGGCATCGGCCCCCAGAGTCCAGTACTCGTAGCCGGAAGCACCGGCGACATTGTCGTAGTAACCCAGGCTGAAGGGACCAACGCCGATGCTCAGCACCACATCGGTCAGATCGGCAAAATCGAGCTCCTGCAGATTGCCCAGACCTTCACCTGTGGGGTAGTTGTAGTTCCACACGCTCAGATCAATGGTTACACCGCTGAACTCCATGCCGTAACCGGCGTAGAGGTCGTACTCGGAGCCCCAGGCGGTATCACCGGAAGAGGCCCAAACACCGGCATAGGCGCCGCCACCACTGACATTGATATCACCGGACACCGCAGGTGTACCGGAGCCGAGATCGTAGCCGCGCCACAGGTAGGTGCTGGCGACCGCGGCGGATGCACCGACTTCCACGGCAGCGGCCTGGCTTGACAACAGCAAGCCGGAAGAAGCCATTGCCACAGCAGCCACTGAACCGCAGATTGCTTTTTTAGTGAATTTCATTGATGTCTCTCCTCGTTGTTTACTTCGCACTAATGAATCCAATCACAAATGTTCTACTGACTGAACATTCGATAACTAGCAAATCCAGTGCCAAAGTTGATTTTCACTTAACTATCAGAGAGATATGGCCGACATAGCGGCATCCGGGGCAACCTCCCAGCGGGGGCGGACAGGGATGCACCAATATTGTGCAAAACTGGCCTGGCGGGGAATTTTGCGGGGCGCGGGAGGCTGGATGTGCCACGGGTTGTGGGGAGGAGTGGCGGCGATCGCTGGTGGCAGGTGGCAGGTGGCAGGTGGCTTAAATTGTGAGCGGCAATCGCGAGGGGTCGCTGATTAATTGTCATTGCGAGTGAGCCCCGAGTACAACGAGGGGCGCAGCGAAGCAATCTGGTGGTGCGAGATTGCTTCGTCGCTTGGACTCCTCGCAATGACAGGTAGGTGGTTGTGTGCCCCAGGCGTATAGGGACTCCTCCCAATGACATCGGGTAGGTCGGGTTAGGCGCAGCCGTAACCCGACCACAACAGGGTGTCCCAGGCGGGGACAGGAAGCCCCTACGAAGACTTCACCGCCGTACCAGATTGCTTCGTCGTAGAGACTGCCGCGCTTCCTGCCGCGCTTCGCTCGCAGCTAAAGGCTCGCAGCTAAAGGCTCGCAGCTAAAGGCGGCTCGCAATGACAATTAATCAGATGTTCCCCAATTTTCCGATTATGTGTAACCGTGCTTTTACTGTTGCTCGAGGCTGTCCATCCGCTCCTGAAGAACCCTCAGCTGTTCCTTGAGCAGCTGGATCTCCTGCTGGGATTCCTCCCGCTCCTTGAGCAGGGCCGGGTCGCTGGCGGCGCGGAAGCGGTCGAAGCCCTCGTAGGCATCGGTGTGGGTGCTCACCGCGGGGAAGCCGGCGAACTTGCCGCCGACGAAGACCTGGCCGTAACTGCCTTCCTTGCCATCTTCACCGGTGGCGCCGAAGCGACCGCCGGGGCCGCCGGCCACCCATTTTTTGCTGCCGGACAGGGTTTTCTGGTTTACGTACTGGCCTTCCGAGCCATTGCCCCCGGTGCCGCCTTCGCCCCCCTTGCCCGCCTTGCCGGGCTTTACGGAAACCCGGACATTGGCGGTGAGGGCGGCCGCATCCATCTGGGAGTCAAGGGGAATCACGCTGACCACCACATTGCCGCCGCGCCCGCCGTCGCCTCCCGGGCCGCCGTGGCCGCCATTGCCACCCCGGGCCGGAGGGCAGTTGAGCAGGCCGCCGGCATCCTGGCCGGCACCACCGGCACCGCCGGGGCCACCGGGGCCGCCGTCGGCGAGAATCTTGAGATTGCCCATTTTGCGGGCGTCCAGGCCCAGGTAGATATCCACCCCGGGACCGCCGGCCTCCCCGGCGTCGCCGCCGTTGCCGCTCTTGCCGGAGCGGCACACCGGCGCCGCCTTGTCCTGTGACGTGCCGCTGGCACCCGCGGTGCCGGGCTTGCCGGAACCGTCGATAACCACGCCATTGCCAATGGTGGCGTCCTTGGCCAGCACCTGCCAGTGGTCCACCCCGTCGGCAAAGGTGATCCGGGCGTTGTCGCCAATCACCAGCTTGTCCAGGGACAGGTCCATCTGGTCGGGGGTCACCACATGCTCAACACCCCTGCCGATCACCAGTTCGGCGGCCCACAGGGCGGCCGGCGCCAGGGCGGCGGACAGCACAATCAATTTCACTACTGTTTTCATAAGCTTTCCACGGGGACACCAGGGCCCACTATTGTAGAGCATTGGCGGCACAGGAGAAGAGCGGCCGGCGATCACACACTCATCAGCCCGCGCACCAAGTCCTCGTCCATCTCGCCGCCGCTGCCGGACAGCACCACGGCGCCGCGATCCATGACCGCGTAGTCGTCCGCCAGGTCCCGGGCGAACTCGAAGTACTGCTCCACCAGCACCACCGCCATGTCGCCGCGCTTGCGCAGGCTCTCGATCACCCGGCCGATATCCTTGATGATGGACGGCTGGATGCCCTCGGTGGGCTCATCCAGAAGCAATAGACGGGGATTGGTGACCAGGGCGCGGGCAATGGCCAACTGCTGCTGCTGGCCACCGGAAAGATCCCCGCCCCGCCGGTTGAGCATCTCCTTGAGTACGGGAAACAGGAAGTAGATCTCGTTGTCGATAAAGCGCTGGCTGCGGGGCAGGCAGTTGAAGCCGGTTTTGAGGTTTTCCAGCACCGTCAGCTGGGAGAAGATCTCCCGCCCCTGGGGCACGTAGGCGATGCCCGCCCGCGCCCGGTCGTAGGGCGCGAGGGATTGAATGGGCTTGCCCTCCCAGAGAATATCCCCGGAGGCAATGGCCTGCTGCCCGGCGATGGCGTTGAGCAGGGATGTCTTGCCCACCCCGTTGCGCCCCAGTAGGCAGGTGACCTTGCCTTTTTCCGCCGTGAGCGAGACATCCTTGAGGGCCTGGCTGGCGCCGTAGAACAGATTGACGTTGGTGATTTCCAGCATGTTCAGCGCCCCAGATAGACTTCGATAACCCGCTGGTCCTGCTGCACCTTGGCCAGCGGTCCCTCGGCAATCACCGTGCCCTCGTGGAGCACGGTCACCGTGGTGTCCAGGGAGCGGATAAACTCCATATCGTGTTCCACCACCACCACCGAGTGTTCACCGGCGATGCTCTTGAGCAGCCTGGACAGGGTCTCGGTCTCCTCATCGGTCATCCCCGCCGCGGGCTCGTCCACCAGCAGCAGCTCCGGGCTCTGGGCCAGCAGCATGCCGATCTCCAGGCGCTGTTTCTGGCCGTGGGCCAGGGAACCGGCCAGGTGATGGCGGCGGTCGTCGAGGCCGATGGTGTCAAACACCTCGTCGATCCGCGCCCGGCCCTGGGGATCGAGCCTGAACAACAGGGCATCCCGCACCCGGCGCTTGCCCGCCAGTGCCAGTTCCAGGTTTTCGAACACGGTGAGGGTTTCGATCACCGTGGGCTTCTGGAACTTGCGGCCGATGCCCAGATTGGCGATTTCCGCCTCGCTGTGTTTGGTGAGATCGATGGCGCTGCGGAAGTAAATCTCGCCGCTGTCGGGGCGGATCTTGCCGGTAATCAGGTCCATCATGGTGGTCTTGCCCGCGCCGTTGGGGCCGATAATGGCCCGCAGCTCGCCGGGGGCAATCATCAGGTTGAGATTGTTGATGGCCTTGAAACCGTCGAAGCTTTTGTTGACGCCACTCAGGTAGAGGGCAGTTTTTTCCTGCAGGGAAATTTGGCTCAGCATGGCTTAGGCTCCCTCCGTAAGGGTGGTTTTGCGCAATACCGGCAACCTGTCCATCAGCCCCTTGATGCCCTTGGGCAGGTACAGGGTGGTGACCACGAACAGCCCCCCGAGGAGGAACAGCCACAGTTCCGGGAAGGCCGCGGTGAAATAGGTCTTGGCGTAGTTGACGATAAAGGCGCCGATCACCGCCCCGTAGAGGGTGCCGCGACCGCCGATGGCCACCCAGATAATGATCTCGATGGAGTTGATGGGGGAGAACTCGCCGGGGTTGATGATGCCCACCTGGGGCACATACAGGGCCCCGGCAATGCCGGCAATCACCGCCGACACCACAAACACGAACAACTTGTAGTGCTCCACCCGGTAACCCATAAAGCGGGTGCGGCTCTCGGCGTCCCGCACCGCCACCAGGACCCGGCCAAACTTGGAGGTGGTGATCCAGCGGCAGAACACATAGGCCAGGGCAAGCAGCACCGCGGTCACTACGAACAGGGTGTTGCGGGTGGCGTCACTCTGCAGGTCGAAGCCGAGAATATCCTTGAAGTCCGTCAGCCCGTTGTTGCCGCCAAAGCCCATCTCGTTGCGGAAGAAGGCCAGCATCAGCGCAT
>CAZWUP010000220.1:0-2190 GCA_964637045.1 uncultured Porticoccaceae bacterium
GCCGCATCAACAGCGACGCCGAGGCCCTGTCCTTCTTCCCGGAGTCGCAGATGACCAGTGCCGGCTCCCGGGCCTATTTGAAGCGCCTGGAACTCCTGCGCGCCAGCCTCGAGGTTCCGGTGATCGCGTCCCTCAACGGCGTCAGCGCCGGCGGCTGGCTGGACCATGCCAGCGAGCTGGAGCAGGCCGGTGCCTCAGCGCTGGAGCTGAACCTCTACGATCCCGCCGCCGTCGGTGGTGAAAGCGCAGCACAACTGGAGGGGCGGCAGCTGGAGGTGGTGGCGGGGGTGGTGGAGCGGGTCGCCATTCCGGTGACCGTCAAATTGTCACCTTTTTATTCGGCCCTGCCGGCGCTTGTCGCCGCCATCGACGATGCCGGGGCCGCCGGCGTGGCGGTGTTCAACCGCTTCTATCAGCCGGATATCGACCTCGATGAACTGGCGTTGCGCAGGGATATTGTGTTGTCCACCAGTGCCGAACTGCCGCAGCGGCTTCACGCCATTGCCCAGTTGCACGGCCACACCCGGCTGGAGCTGGCGGCGACCGGAGGCGTTCATTCCGGGGACGATGCCGTCAAGGCCATTCTCTGTGGCGCCGCAGTGGTCCAGGTGGTGTCGGCGGTGCTGGCCCGGGGACCACTGGCCGTGGCGGAAATCCTCGATGGCCTGGCGACACGGCTGGCGGCCATGGGCTATCTGTCGGTCCATCAGGCGAGGGGGGCGCTGTCACTGCTCAATGCGCCAGATCCCCACACCTGGGAGCGGCTCAACTACGCCAGGCTGCTGCAGGGCTGGCGGCCGCGCAACTGAGGCTGGGGCTGGGCGCCGTAAATCCCAGCGGGTGTTGCCCCCTCCGCACACACAATAAAGCTATCGCAATTGCCATTCGGCGGGCTTTTTTACCGGCGAAATACTAATTTTGGCAATTGCCATAGATTGATTTGTTCCCAGGGGCTCTGTTTTTTCTCCGTCTGGAAATAAACAACACCGGTTGAGAACTGCCGGCTGTCCCCGGTTTATCCATGTGGATCCCGCCGGGCTTGATTGCAGTCAATTCCGCGGCATTTTTGTCGCCCGAAATCGACGCCGACCAGTGGCAGCGTGAAAAATCCGACGGCGGTGAATTCCGCTAAAAATCCTCGCCAGTCGCCCCTTGATTGTAATCAAGGAAAAAATAAAGGTACCTTATAGAATGAATATCGTAAGACCAAAGTAACAGGGCAGGCTGGAGTTGCGCCGGCCCTGGAAACTCCAAAGACCAGACTGAGGATTCGACCATGACTTACGATTACAAGATAATTTCCAGCGACAGCCACGCGGACGCACCTACTGAAGTCTACCTGGAGAATGTGCCAAAGGAATTCCACGAAGGCATTCCCCACACCGTCACCGAAGCCGACGGCAAAACCTATCTGATGGTCCGCGGTCAGAAAGTGCTGACCATGGAAGCCCTGCCCGCCGGCCGCCCCGGTGGCCCCTGGCAGGAAGTGCGCGGTGGCCAGTGGTGTGAAGGCGAGGGCGGCTGGGAGCCGGAGCAACGCATCGCCCACATGGACCGCGACAAGACCCTGGCCGAAGTGATCCAGGGCGGCGCCACCTGGGCCCTGTTCGACCCCGACCCCAAGCTCCAGATGGCCGTGTGCAAGGTGTGGAACGACTGGGCCATAAGTGTCTACAAGCCCTTCCAGGACCGCATTCAGCCCTCCGCCACCCTGCCCATCAAGGATATTCCCGCCGCCATCGAGGAGGCCAAGCGCCTGGCCAAGATGGGCTATACCAATGTCCAGATGCCCATTCTGCCGGTGGAAAAAACCTACCGCCACCGGGACTATGACCCCCTGTGGGCAACCATCGAGGAGACCGGTCTGACGGTCAACCTGCATATCCGCAGCGGCACCCGCAAGAGCACCCCCTTCAGTGCCGGCCGGGTCCACAACTACTGCGTGGACTGCACCGACGGCATTGTCACCGCCTCCGAACTGTGTTCCACCGGGGTGCTGGAGCGCTTTCCCGGCCTGCGCTTCGTGTTCCTCGAAGTGGGCGGCGGCTGGGGCGCCTGGCTGATGCACACCATGGACGGCATCTACCACGCCCACCCGGAAACCTCCATTGCCCTGAAGAAGCTGCCCAGCGAGTATTTCAAGCAGAGCATCTTCTGCTCCATCATGATGGATACCGTGGCGATGAAAAA
>CAZWUP010000220.1:2200-5000 GCA_964637045.1 uncultured Porticoccaceae bacterium
CAACCTGGTGTTCTCCACCGACTACCCCCACCCCGAAGGCACCTGGCCCGAGTCCCAGCGCCGGGTTGGTCTTCAGGTGGCCGGCTGGAAGCAGGAGGATATCGAGAAGTTCACCCACAAAAATGCCGAAAGGCTGTACGGCTTCCCCCCTGCCGAGGAAATCCTCAAGACCGTCGCGGCTTGAGCAACCTGATGCGGGCCCCCTGGGCCCGCTTTTTTTTGGCTCCCAGGGGGCGCAGCCCCGCCTTGGGGGCAGACGACGGCGCCACGGGGCGCCGTCATCCTTTTGGCGTGGAGGTTCCAATGACAGATACCTATCCCCGGCGCGGCGGTTGCGGGCGCCGCATGATCGACCTGCGCAACCTGGATCCGCACACTGCAGTGGGTTGGGTGGAAGACGACTACCACCACTTTGGCGTCACCGTCCGCCACGATGGCGCCAAGGTTATCGAGGTGCGCATGGCGGCACCGCGCACCCCCTGGGTGACCTGTCCCGGCGCCGCCCAACCCCTGCGGGAGCTGATCGGCAAACCCCTGGTGGCCCGCGCCTCCGCCATCGGTGAGCTGATCGACATGCGCCGCCAGTGTACCCATGTTCACGATCTCGCCGGTCTGGTGCTGGCCCAGGCCTTCCACCAGCGCCAGCGCCGCCGTTACGAAGTGACGGTCACCGACCGCGAGGTGGTGGCCCGCGACGGCAATGCCGCCATTTCCCTCGGGCTTGGTACCGCCGTATTGCGTTGCAATGGCCGCGAGGTGCTGAGTTGGGAAGTGGATGGCACGGACATTCTGGCGCCCGCCCCCTGCGCCGGGCATTCCCTCGAGCGCGGCTTCCGCGCCTGGACCGAAACCATGGCCCTCGAAGAGGCGGAGTACGCCACCATCCTGCGCAGGGCCATTCTGGTGGCCGGTGGCCGCGCCATCGATTTCGAGCAGTTCGCCACCGCCGCCGACGTGGGTCAGCCCGCCCTGTGTCATACCTTTCAGCCCGAGCGGGCCCACCAGGCGGAGCGCATTCTCGGCGTTGTTATCGACTACGCCGGAGGTGGCGACGCCATGCTCGCCCAGGTCGACGAGATACCCTGAAACTCAGGTGCCACGAGAATTGGCCGCTTGCCGCTGGGGGCGATTGGCCACGGCGATGGCAGTCACCTGCATCACCAGGAACAGGGCAATGGCCAGTGCACTGCCCATGCCGCCCCAGGCGCGCCACGGAAACTGGCCGCCAAAATCCCCCGCCACCCGCAGCATCAGGCTCAGGTGCAGCAGCGCCAGGGGCACATAGAGACCCGGCTGGTAGGGCAGCTTCACCCGCAGCACCGCCGGCAGGATGATGGGGGCGTGGCCGAACACCATGGCGAACACAAAGCCCAGCACGATGCCGTGGAGGCCCGTATCCCAGCCGGGCTCGCCGGGGGAGGGGGCCAGCACCGCCAGCACCGCACCGGCCACCGCCAACCACAGGTAGCCACCCAGCAGGGCTGCCGCGATATAGCGGGTCAAGCCTTTGCCGCGCACGGTGCGCCGGGCCACATCCTGACGCAGCAGCCAGATGGCCAGGGCCGCCAGGCTGGCGCCGTACAGGCGCAGGCCGAGATTGCCGGCCACCAGGGTGAGCAGACAGGCCGCCACCAGGGCCGCCATGATGGCCAGGAACAACCGGGTCATGGCCGGCGACACCTGCACCAGTCGGGACAGTTCCAGGCGTTCGCCGGCGATGGTGATCACCAGAAAGGCGATCCACCACCACTGGGCGAGGGCGATGGCGCCGGTCCCCAGCCACACCGCCACACCCACCAGCCAGCACGCCGCCCCCAGGGTCAATACCCGGGCGTGGAGGGCCGGTTGCAGGCGTTGGGCGGCGAGGGACGCCAGCACCAGGACGATACCGGTGACCACAAAGGCGATACCCCCGAGCCCCTGGTGGCCGCCAACCACCAGCAGGCCGCCAACACCCCCCGCCAGGGGGGCGAGATAGGCCCACAGGCGGCCCAGGGCCACTGCCCGCTCCAGGGATATCAGGGTGCCGAAGAAGGCGCACAGCATCAGTACCCCGTGGGGTGGGCCGAGGGCGATCCCCGGCACCGGCCAGGCGAGGCGGGCGAGGCCGGCGAGGATGCCGAGCACCAGGCCGACAAAGCCGAGAATCAGCAGCGGCGCCCGCTGCCAGGGGGCCAGGTCCTTCATCTCAGATTTTCCAGCCAAAGTGTTGCTTGGCCTCGTCGGACATCATGCCGGGGTGCCACTCCGGCTCCCACACCATAAGGATATTGGGCTCCATCTCGGGGGCCAGGCTGCGCAGGGTGGCAGTCACGTCGTCCATGATCATCGGCACCATGGGGCAGGCCGGGGTGGTCATGGTCATTTCCACGGTAATACGGGCGTCGCTGACATCCACCTCATAGACCAGGCCGAGGTCGACAATATTCACTCCCACCTCGGGGTCGATAACGGATTTCAGGGCCTCCCGCACTTGGTGCACGGTGGGGGTGTCATGGCTGTGGGTCATGGCGGGTATCCTCGCTGGTCAATACAGAGGTGAGTGCTCAGTGTACAGCCTCCATGGCGACGACGGCTATCGGTTGCCGGGCAAGGGCAGCGGCGGTGAGCTGTCGCGCTGTGCCACTGCCCGATTCCGCTGGGTGTTGGCTCAGTGTCTGGGCCAGCCGGGGTGGTCGAAATGGCGGCCGTAGTCGCCGAGGGCCTGCTCCAGGGTGGCGGCTGCCGCCTCCGCCTTGCCGGCCCTGAGCTGCTCCACCCCGTTGAGCACCTGGGCCAGGATCACATGGAGGGCGGCGTC
>CAZWUP010000221.1:0-4937 GCA_964637045.1 uncultured Porticoccaceae bacterium
GCCGGTATGATTGCGGGCATTATTCTACGCTCAGAGCACGCATAGGTGCCAGGGTTGTCCGGCGACAATTACGGTGACCGGTCCGCGACAACTATCTTGGCCGGTTGAGAGTGAGGCGGGGTCAGGTCTTTGATTTATGATTTGTTTCACAGTACCCTCAAGGCCGTCAGATTCTCTGAAAGGGGTAAGTTGACCGATGGCGAGACCATTACGACTTGAGTTTGCGGGTGCCCTTTACCACGTGACATCGCGGGGTGACCGCCAAGAACGCATTTTTGAGGATGATGCGGACAGGGAAGCGTTCCTTGCGACATTGGAGAAAGTTCGCGATACCTACAATTGGGTCTGCCATGCCTATTGCCTGATGGACAATCATTATCACCTGCTTATTGAAACGCCAGATGGCAATCTCTCCAAGGGCATGCGCCAGCTCAATGGTGTGTATACCCAGCGATTCAACCGGTCGCATGGTCAGGCAGGGCATGTATTTCAAGGGCGCTACAAGGCAATCTTGGTGGACAAGAACAATTATTTATTGGAGCTTGCCCGTTATATTGTGCTCAACCCAGTGCGCGCTGGCATGGTCCGCTCGGCCGCAGACTGGCCCTGGAGCAGTTATCGTGCGACCGTCGGCCAAGCGACGGTATCGTTCCTGGTCAGCGATTGGCTGCTGGCCTTGTTTGGCCGGCGAAAGCGACAGGCGATAGACAGATATCGGCAATTTGTTGAGGAAGGAAAAGGCCAGCCGTCACCTTGGGCCAAATTACGCAACCAGGTCTTCCTGGGTAGCGATGATTTTGTCGAGCAAATGCAAAAGCGGATCGACGACGACAAGGAATTGAGTGAAATTCCGTCCCCGCAACGCCGACCACCGGCAAAATCGCTCCGTTGCTATGAAGAAGAAGGGGAGACACGGAACGACAGTATCGTTAAAGCCTATGAGAGTGGCGGCTATACCCTGAAAGAGATTGGTGAATACTTTGGGCTGCATTACTCGACAGTGAGTGGTGTGATGAAGCGTCATAAATCAAAGACCTGACCCCCATCTATATATTATTCGACAGTGAGTGGTGTGATCAAAAGTCATAAATCAAAGACCTGACCCCACGTATGTATGACCCCACGTATGTAAATAAATCATAAATCAAAGACCTGACCCCACGTAAAGGGTGACCCCACGTAAAGGGTGACCCCACGGAAAGGGTTCCGCCAGAAAGCCGCTCAGCGGTCTATTGCGCTCTCAGCGCCTCCTCCAGTCTGGCCATTTCCCCTTCGATGGTGCTGATCAGCTGGTGGATGGTGGCGGTGTCGGCGCCGTTGGTCAGGCACTTTTCGATGTTGGCCGCACAGTCGGCAATGGTGTGGGCGCCCAGAAACCCCGCGCCGCCTTTCAGCTTGTGGGCCAACACGGCGGCTGCTTCCCGGTCCCCTGCCGCCAGGTGGGTGCGGATAGTGGCCAGTTCCTGGCCATCGCTGGCAATGAAGCGGGTCAGCAATCCCCGGTAATTGTCGAACTGGCGGCTGGATGACCGCCAGAATTTGGCGATCTCCACCCCCGCCAGCTGCGGCAGCGGGCTGTCGTCATCCGCCAGCGCCCCGGCCAGGGGCAGCGCCGGCAGCCATTGGCGCAGGGTGGTGGCCAGCACCTCCAGGGTTGCCGGTTTGCCGATATGGTGGTCCATGCCCGCCGCCAGGCAGCGGTCGCGGTCCTCCGGCAGACTGTTGGCGGTGAGGGCAATGATGGGCACCCCGGAGTGGCCCGGCAGGGCGCGGATCGCCCGGGTGGCGTCGAGGCCATCGAGCACCGGCATCTGCCAGTCCATCAGAATCAGGTCGAACACCTGCGTCCCCGCCAGCGCCACCGCGGTGGCGCCGTCCTCCGCCGTGGTCACCGCGCAGCCCAGCTGGGCCAGCAGTTCCGCCAGAATCTGGCGACTCAGGGTGTGATCCTCCACCAGCAATATCTGGTAGTGACCGCAGTCAGTGCCCGCCGCCGCCGGCATTGCCTCCGGGGCCTGGTGACCCCGGGGCAGGGTGATCTCGAAACTGAATTTGCTGCCGTGCCCCGGCTGGCTGTCGATGCGGATTTGCCCGCCCATCAGTGCCACCAGGCGCTGGCTGATGGCTAGGCCGAGGCCGGTGCCCCCCTGGTTGCGGGTGCTGCTGGCGTCCACCTGGGTAAAGGGTGTAAACAGTTTGCCCTGCTCGCAGGCGGCAATGCCGATACCCGAATCCGCCACCGAAAAGCCCAGAGTGATGGTGTCGCCGTCAGCGCCCAGTTCAGCCACCGCCAGGCGCACCCAGCCCTCCTCGGTAAACTTGATGGCGTTGTCGCACAGGTTCACCAGCACCTGGGTCAGGCGCTGAGCATCGCCCCTGAGGTGGATATTCGCCAGGTCGGGGGGGATATCCACCGCCAGGGTCAGGCCCTTGGCGCGGGCCCGCTCGGCGAGCATGCCCTGGGTTCGCCGCATCGCGCTGGCAAGCTGAAAATCCCTGCTGTCCAGGGCGAAGCGCCCGGCCTGGGCGCTGGAAAAGTCGAGGATATTGCCGATGATGCCCAGCAGATGCTGGGCGCTGTCGGTAAGCTGCTCCAGTTTGGCCGCGGCGTCGCGGTCGCCGATATCCCGGCGCAGCAACTCGGCGATGCCGACAATCACATTCAGCGGAGTGCGCATCTCGTGGCTGACATTGGCCAGAAACGCCTCCTTGGCGCGGATTGCCGCTTGCGAATCCGCCATCGCCTGCGCCAGAGCCGCCTCTGTGCGCTTGCGCTCGGTGATATCAAGGCACAGCCCATGCACCCGCTGTGGCTGGCCCAGGTGGTCGTACTGGGCCCGGCCGTGGCCCTCGATCCAGCGGATCTCGCCACTGGGCAGCACCACCCTGAACTCATCGTCCAGGGGCTGGTGGTTGGCAATCCGCTGATCCAGCATGGCGCGGGTGCGCTCCAGATCATCGGGGTGCAGGCTCTGGTGCCAGGTTGCGAGGGGGACGTGCCCGGTGTCCGATGCAATGCCGTGCATCGCCAGCGCCTCCGGCGACCAGGTCAGGGTGTCGGTGGCCAGATCCCACTCCCAGGTGCCCGCGTGGGCGGCGCTTTGGGCGAGGGCGAGGCGCTCGTGGGCCTGGCGCAGGGCCTCCTCCTGGGCCTTGCGTTCGGAAATGTCCAGATAATAAAAGGAAACACCGCCACCGGGGCGGGGATACAGCCGCGCGTGGTACCAGCGCTGAGTGACTTTGTAAAAGACCTCGGTTTCCCGGGTTTTTCCGGCAATGGCGTCGAGAAAGCACGCTTTCATCTCAGGGCTCAGGGTGCCGGGAAAGGCTTCCCACAGCCGCTTGCCAAGGACATCCTCGCTGCGCAGTCCAAGCATGGCCCCCGCCTGGTGGTTGAAATACACGATCCGCCACTTTTCATCACAGGAACAAAAGCCATCGGCAATGCTGTTGAGGGTGGCATCCAGCTCCTGCTCCGAACGCTTGAGGTCCGAAATGTCGTTGACGATGCCAAACATCAACGTCCTGCCCCCCACCGGGATCGGTGAGGTGCGCACTTCAACTGTGCGCAGCTCGCCGCTGGCCAGGCGGTGGGTAAACACAAAGTAGTTTTGCTTTTTGCCCTTGGCCACCGCCATCTCCGCCGCCATCCGCTCCGGCGGCAGGGTATTGATTTGCGATAGGTGCATGGTGCGCATCTGGGCCACGGAATAGCCATAAAACGCCGCCGCTGCCGGGTTGGCATCGATCAGTGCCCCCGAGTCCGGCTCCACCAGCACCATCATGGACAGGCTGTTCTCGAACATCGCGCGGAACAGCGCCTCGCTCTCCTGCAACGCCTGCTGGGACTGCATAAAGCCGGTGATCTTGCGCACCACGATCACCACGCCGCACAGCTCCCCCCGGGGGGCGTGCAGAGGATAGGCGCGAAACTCCGCCCAGCCCTTCTTGCCGTCCTTGGTGATGTGCTCACCGGTGGAGGTTGCCGAGGGGGCACCGTCCAGCACCTGCTGGGCGAGGCGGTAGCCCCTGTCGGCGTGGATTTCCGGCAGCAGGTCGTAATCCGTCAGCCCCGCCAGATCCACTTGCAGGCCGCTGGCCACCGCCTCCCTGGCGGAGGAGGGGCTGGCGCCGATATACACATGGTTGCAGTCCCGGAAGTAGAACAGGTCATCGGTGAGCTCCAGCAGCGATCGGAAGCCCGCCATGCCGGCGGCCTCGGGGGCGGCGCGGTAAAGGCTCTTGGCGTCCTGCACCACCAGGGTGAGCAGGGTTCCCGGCCCGGGGGTGGCGGGGCTTTTGGTGAACAGTGCCCGGCAACAGCGGATTTTGCCGTTCGCCCGCCGCAGCCGCAGGTTAAGCGAGCCCGAATCGTTGTCCTCTCCCCGGGCAAACAGGCTGTCGGCAAGCTCACGGTCATCGGCGTGAATCCGACCCTCCAGGGTTGCCCGCCCCGCCAGGAAATCGTCCCGGGTAAAACCCAACAGGGCCTCAACCCCGGTATCGACATCGAGAAGCCGGCGGGAACCGCCGAGGAGAAACCGGAATTCCGCAGCAATGATCACATCATCCATCAAGGTACACTTCCCGTTCGCCAAGGCCCAGCCAGCAGGATAGAGCGGCCAGCAAATTCTTGCCAGCTTTCCGCCCATTGCGGAAGGGTCCGCGGAAGGGGTCACGCGGAAGGGGTCAGGTCTTTGATTTTTGATCACACCACTCACTGACCCCATCCGCACACACTGCTCAGTAATCAAAAATCAAAAATCAAAAATCAAAAATCAAAGACCTGACCCCCGCAGACCCAAAATCAAAGACCTGACCCCATATGCATGACCCCATATGCACATATGAAGACCTGACCCCCGTCTGTGACCCCCGTCTGCTACTGTAACCTGTAACCCGTTCGCCTTTCCCTGTAACGGCTTATCTGTAACCCA
>CAZWUP010000222.1:0-4921 GCA_964637045.1 uncultured Porticoccaceae bacterium
CGCAGCCCCAATATGTGGACCCTCATCGGCCTGGGCACCGCCGCGGCCTATATCTACAGCCTGGCGGCCACCGTCGCGCCCCAGTGGTTTCCCGCATCCTTTGTCGCGGGCGACAGGGTCAGTGTGTATTTCGAGGCCGCGGCGGTGATCATTTCCCTCACCCTGATGGGGCAACTGTTCGAACTCAAGGCCAGGTCGCAAACCTCCGCCGCCATCAAGTCCCTGTTGCAGTTGGCGCCGGAAACCTCCAGGCGCATCGCCGCCGACGGCGGTGAGGAAGATGTACCCCTGGCGGAGGTAAAACCCGGCGACCGCCTGCGGGTGCGGCCAGGGGAGAAGGTCCCGGTGGACGGCACCGTGGTGGAGGGCGCCAGCGCCGTGGACGAGGCCATGCTCACCGGCGAATCCGTGCCGGTGTCGAAGCGCCCCGGAGACTCGGTCATCGGCGCCACCCTGAACACCAGTGGCGCCCTGATCATCCGCGCCGAGCGGGTGGGCGCCGACACCACCCTGGCACAGATCGTCACCCTGGTGGCCCAGGCCCAGCGCTCCCGCGCCCCCATGCAGCGGCTGGCGGATGTGGTGGCCGGCTACTTTGTGGTTACGGTGGTTGTTGTCGCCGTCGCCACCCTGGTTGTGTGGGGCCTGTGGGGACCCCAGCCGAGCTGGGTGTACGGCCTGATCAACGGGGTGGCGGTGTTGATCATCGCCTGCCCCTGTGCCCTCGGCCTGGCCACCCCCATGTCCATCATGGTGGCCACCGGGCGCGGTGCCACCCGGGGCATTCTGTTTCGGGATGCGGCGGCCATCGAAGCCCTGCGCCAGGTGGACACCCTGGTGGTGGACAAGACCGGCACCCTTACCGAAGGGCGGCCGGCGTTCAAACAGGCCGTCCCCGCCCCCGGCTACAGCGAGCAGGAGGTGCTGCGGCTGGCGGCCAGCCTCGACCAGGGCAGCGAGCACCCACTGGCGGCAGCCATCGTCGCTGCCGCCCGGGAACAGCAGCTTGAGCTGGTGGCGGCGGACAATTTCGAGTCCAGCTCGGGGATCGGTGTCACCGGCACCGTCGAGGGCAAACAGCTGGCCCTGGGCAATACCGCCCTGATGGACGAGCACCAGGTGACCTGGAACACCCTGGAGGAGGACACCGACAGCCTCAGGGACCAGGGGGCCAGCGTCATCCACCTGGCGGTGGACGGCCAGTTGGCGGGAATTCTGGCGGTGGCCGACCCCATCAAGTCATCCACCAGGGAGGCCCTCGCCAGCCTGCGGAAAAGGGGCGTCAGGGTAATCATGGCCACCGGGGACGGGGTGCGCACCGCACAGGCGGTGGGCAGGGAACTGGGCTTCGACGAAATCCACGGCGAGGTCACCCCGGACAAGAAGCTAGAACTCGTCAATCGCCTTAAGGAGAAGGGCCACAAGGTGGCCATGGCCGGCGACGGCATCAACGACGCCCCCGCCCTGGCCAGCGCCGATGTGGGCATCGCCATGGGCACGGGCACCGATGTGGCCATGAGCAGCGCCCAGGTTACCCTGGTGAAAGGGGATTTGCGGGGTATCTCCGAGGCCATGGCCCTGTCTGAACTGACGGTGACCAATATGCGCCAGAACCTGGGATTTGCCTTTCTCTACAACAGCATCGGGGTGCCGGTGGCGGCCGGGGTCATCTACCCCTTTACCGGGCTGCTGCTTTCACCGATGATTGCAGCCTTGGCCATGAGTCTGAGCTCCGTATCCGTGGTCAGCAATGCCCTCAGGCTGCGCTTTAAGCAATAGACGCCGGCCGCAGTTGCAATAGTTTTGGAGGTAGCCCAATGCCCATCACTGGTCGCACAAAAAGCATCCTGATGCCCCTTGTCCTGCTGGCGGCGACCGCCGCCCCGCGGGCAGAAACCGGTCCTGTTCCCGGCGCCGAGGCCCTGGCCTACGACCTCTACAAAAGCCCCACCTGCGGTTGCTGCGAGCTGTGGCAGGACCACCTCGACGCCAGCGCTTTCGCGGCCACCGTTCACCACCCCCAGGACCTGGACGGGGTCAAGCGCCAGCTGGGCATCCGCCCCCAGTACCAGTCCTGCCACACGGCGGTAGTTGCCGACGACTATGTCTTCGAGGGCCATGTGCCCGCCCGCTATATCCAGCAGTTCCTCGCCGACCCGCCCCCCGGGGCCATCGGTCTGGCGGTGCCCGGCATGCCGGTGGGCAGCCCGGGAATGGAGATGGGGGACAGGTTTATGGCTTACAATGTGCTGCTGCTCAAGGCCGACGGCAGCAGCGAAGTCTACGCCGCCGTGGCCAGTGCCGACCAGCAATAAGCCCGCCGCCAGCGCCCGAGATACCGACACGCCGATCTGAGGACCCTCCGTGAGCCAGCCCCCGCCAAACGCCAGCATCCTGATTGTCGATCCCCGGCCGGAAGTCGTCGCCCAGCTGGAGGGCATCCTCGCCGCCAGCTACGCCACCTCGGTGGCCACCAGCGCCGACCAGGGCCTCGGCCTCGCCACCGGCGGCGAACCGCCGGCACTGATCCTGGTGGCCGCCGCCCTGCCGGACACCAGTGGCGCAACATTCTGCGGGACCCTCAAGGCCGCCACCACCAGGGCCATTCCCATCCTGCTGATTGCCGATGGGGATGATCCAGCGGTTGCCGAGCAGGGGCTGGCGGCGGGCGCCGCCGACTACCTGGCCATCCCTTTCCTCCCGGCCCTGGTGCTGGCCCGGGTCAAAACCCAGCTGGCCCTGCGCAACCAGGCCGCTGAGGTGGAGCGCCTGGTGGAGGAGCGCACGGCGGAACTGAAGAAGACCCGTCAGCTGATTATCCGCCGCCTGGGTCGCGCCGCCGAAAACCGGGACAATGAAACCGGCAACCACATTGTGCGCATCTGCCAGTTCGCCAAGCTGATTGGCCAGGCCGCGGGCATGGGTGAAGAGGCCCTGGAAATCCTGTGTACCGCCGCCCCCCTCCACGATGTGGGCAAGATCGGCATCCCCGACCATATTCTGCTCAAGCCCGGCAAGCTGGACCCCGCCGAGTGGGACGTTATGCGCAGGCACTCCACCCTGGGGGCCGAGATCATCGGCGACCACGACGACCACCTGTTGCAGGTTGCCCGGGACATCGCCCTCGGCCACCACGAAAAATGGGACGGCAGCGGCTATCCCCGGGGCCTTGCGGGGGAGGAGATTCCCCTCGAGGCGCGGATCATCGCCCTCGCCGACGTCTTCGATGCCCTGACTTCAGACCGCCCCTACAAAAAGGCCTGGCCCATCGCCGAGGCGGTGCGCCGCATCGAGGAACAGGCCGGCAGCCATTTCGACCCGGGCCTGATCGCCCCCTTCAAACAGGTGCTGCCGGAAATGATCGCCATCAGGGAAGTATTTTCCGACCGCCACGGCCCCCTACCCGACAGGGATCTGGGCTGACCACCAACGACGCCGGCGCCACCATTGGCGGGGCTTTTGCCATTACCAGGAAATTTCACCATGTCCGATGACTACGAAGTAAAAATGTCCCCCCTGAGCCAGGATTTTCAGCAGGACGGCAAAACCGTCCATATTGAAATCTACGAAGATGGCGAGGACGGCTGGCTGCTGGAGGTGGTGGACGAGGGCAACAACTCCACCATGTGGGAGGACGCCTTCGACACCGATGCCGACGCCCTGGCGGAAGCCCTGGCCGCCATTGAAGAACAGGGTATCGACAGCTTTATCGGCGGCGTTTGAGGGCGGTGATGGCAGTTGTCAGTCACCAAGTGACTGAGGATTCCACCAATAGCTGTTAACTACGACTGAACCCCACTTCGCACGAAAAAGCTCAACGTTACAAATCCCAAAGAGAGGCACCATGACCCCACCACAGCCCGCGCCGGACCTTAGCGGCGCACCGGCCTGGTTTGTCGACGCCGTCGCCAGACCTCAGACCGCCAGCCGCAGCACCACCAGCGATGGCTTCAGCATTCACTCGGTGTGCTGGAACCCGGAGGACAGCCACAAGCCGCCGCTGATGTTTGTTCACGGCTACCGCGCCAGCACCCACGCCTGGGACTTTATCGCCCCCTGGTTTTGCGAGCATTTCCGCGTTCACGCCCTGGATCTGGGGGGTATGGGGGAGAGCGACCACCGCCCGGAGTACTGTCTCGACACCTTCTGTCGCGATATCGACGCCGCGGTGAGCACCCTGGGGGACGACCCTGTCACCCTGGTGGGCCACAGTTTTGGCGGTGTGGCCCTGCTGGCCTATCTCCAGCAACACCCGCAGCGGGTCAAACACCTGGTGCTGATCGACTCCTATATCGCCTTTCCCGGCGACGAGGCCACCTCCAGTCCCCGCAAGGGCCGCCCCACGCCCTACCCCGACTACGACGCCATCCTCGCCCGCTACGTTCTGCTGCCGCCACAACCGAGCGACCCCTGGGTGTTCAACTTTATGGCCCACCACGCCATTCGACCCGTGGCAGGGGGCTGGACATGGCGGTTCGATGTCAATCTCCCCGGCGGCAAGCCCTTACCCGAGTACACCCCGGTGCTGGCCCGCTACAGCGACCGCATCGACTATATCAGCGGCGAGCACAGCGCCCTGGTGACCCCGGACAAGGTCCGCCAGATTGCCGCCCTGATGGCCGGGGGCCGCAAGCCCGTGGTGATCCCCAACAGCTACCACCATGTGATGCTCGACCAGCCCCTGGCCCTGGTGGCGGCGCTGCGCGCCCTGCTGGCCTGAGCATGGCCGCCGACTACCTGCTGGAGGTGCGCCACCTGCGCAAAACCTACCGCAAGGTCACCGCCGTGGACGGCATCAGCTTTGGCATAAGGGCGGGAAGCTGTTTTGGCCTCCTCGGCCCCAACGGCGCGGGCAAGACCACCACCATCGAGATGATGGAGGGCATCACCGACCCCAGTGCCGGGGAGATTCTCTACCGCG
>CAZWUP010000223.1:0-4907 GCA_964637045.1 uncultured Porticoccaceae bacterium
GGCCGGGGCGATCAGTTCGGCGAGCCCCTGAAGGTCTGGTCCCCGGCTGCTCCTCGTGGCCCGGGCACTGTCCTTTGCCGCCTGCCTGTCGCGGCTGATGCGGGCGCGGCGCTGGGGGATATCGGCAATTCTGTTGTGCAGGTTGACCCGGCGCACCGTCACCCGGTTGCCCTCGCCACTGCCGCTGTCATCCCTCAGGTTGATGGGCATGGCGGAGTGCAGGTCGAAATCCAGCACCTCGCTGCGGCTGGCAAAGTAGTTCTCCAGGGCGCAGGAAAACAGCACCAGGGCAATATCGTTGAGGGTGCACTGGTGGTGGCGGGCCAGGTCTTTCAGTTCGGCAATTGACAGGGAGCGGTAGGCGAGGCTGCGGGGGCCGTCCCCGCCGCTGCTGATGTTGAGGGAGGTGGTGCCTGTGGCAACCTCGGCCCCCCCCCGTGACCCAGGCGCCGCAGCCATGCCAGCCCTGGCCCGACGCAGGGCCGCCAGGGCGGGCAGAGTGTTGCGCAGCACAAACTGCGGACCCTTGATCAACAGTCTCGCCCCCGCCTCGGCCACGGCGTCGCCGAGCAGCGCGTAGCTGGAGGGCAGGGGCTGGCCGCGGAACACCCTGCTGCCCAGGGGCTGCTCCGGCGGCACCGGGAGGGTGTCGAACAGGGAGCCCATCACCTGGACCGCGCCGACGCCGTCGGTGAGGGCATGGTGGAGGCGGCTGACCACGGCAATCCGGCCGCCGTCAAGGCCGGACAGCAGCCACCAGTGCCAGAGCTCGTCGAGGCCCAGGGGTTGGCCGGCGATCTCCGCGATGCGGGCAGTCAATTCCCGGTAGCCGCCGGGGGCGGGCAGGGCCGCGACGGTGATATGGCGCCAGACATCGAAACCCGGGTCGTCCACCCGTCGCACGCTGCCGAGATGGAGGGGATCCTGGATCATCCGCTTGCGCAGGGCGGGAATTTTTTCCAGGCGGGCGGCCAGGTGCCCGGCGACAGCCTCGGCCACCAGCGGCTCGGTCTCCGGCGCGAGGATGAAGGCCCCCCCCATCACCAGGCTGGCGACACCGTATTCGTCAGCCTTGTAAAAGAGATGATCGAGAAGACCGAGAGTATCCACGGGGTGCCTCCGGGGGGCGCGGTATCGGTACTATGCAGGTGTACTTTTGAATTTATACAGGCGGCCTGCAATGGACAACGGATAGCGGCGCCTTCTTTGATTCAAGTCATGATTGCGCAGGGTATTTTTCCCAAGGGACGTCAGCTGCGATTAGAGTAGTATGGGAGTGGCTTTTTTGGCTTGGAGAGAACCGCCGCCATGGCGAGATCACCCAACAATACCGCCGATCCCGACGTCCCGCCCCGAGGTGGCGCCGCTGTGCTGGCCTTGTCCACCTCGACCCGCTATTCGCCGGCGGCTGGTTTGCAGGACGCGGTAGAGATCCTCCATGGGGAACACGGCCACGTGCTGGGCCGGCTCGCCGAACTGGAGGCTCAGGGGGAGCGTCTCGGGCCGCGGAAAATACCCGATTTTCACCTGCTTGGTGACATTCTTCACTACCTCCACGAGTTTCCCGATCGCTACCACCACCCGCGGGAAGACCTTCTCTACCGGCTGCTGGCGGCGCGGGACAAGGACTTCGCGCCGGCAGCCGCGCGTCTCGCACGGGAGCACCGGACCCTGGACACCCTCAATACCGCGCTGGTGGCGGAGCTGGAGACCATCCTGGGCGGTGCTCCCGCCAAACGCCCGGCGCTGGCCCGGGAAATTGCCGCCTATGTGGCCGGTTACCGCGCCCATATCGCCTATGAAAGCGACGAGGTCTTCCCCCGCGCCCGGGGTCGTCTCAGCGCCGCGGAGCTGCGTCGCCTGGCGCGGCGGACCCGCTACACGGACGACCCGCTGTTTGGCGGGGAGTTGCTTCACCGCTACCGGCGGGTGGGGCGGCGCCTGAGGGTAAAGGCCGAGGTAATACGCGCCGAGCTCACCCATCGGGAGCTCTCCGCCATCGAGGCCGCCATCGCTGCCCTCGGCCGCACCATCGATATCGGCAGAGATGCCCGCCAGCTGCTGGCCGACCGGCTGGCGGAAACCCTGGCCCAGCAGGAGGCTACCCTCAGGGAGTATCTGGGGCCGGAGACGGGCCCCCTGGCGCCGCTGGTGCTTCCCCTCGCCATGGCGGACAACCACTGGCACTTCCTCCGCACCACTGCGCGGGATCTGGCAGCCCTGGTGCGAGCCGGGCGGGAACATCCCGGGAAGGGTTCCTGATGCCCAGCTGGCAGGCGCAGGTCTTCAACCTTGGCGCACGGCTGTTGATCAAGTCGATGATGGGCTTTGGCAGCCTGGGCGCGGTGCGGGGCATGGCTGCGGTGGTGGATGCCGCCGGTGAGCGCCTGGCTCCCCCGGGCTGCCGGCTGCGGGCGGTGACCGGCGCCCCCTTCCAGGGGGAGTGGCTGGAGCCGCTGGCCGGCGGCTCAGCGCGGGTATTGCTCTATTTTCCCGGCGGCGCCTTTGTGCTGCGCACCCCCACCCAGCACCGGGAGTTTGTCGCCCGGCTCTGCCTGGCGGCCGATGCCCGGGCGCTGATCGTCCACTACCGATTGGCGCCGGAGCGCCCCTTCCCCAGCGGCCTGGAGGACTGCCTGGCGGCCTATCATCACCTGCTGGACATCGGTGTGGCCCCTGCCGACATCACTGTCGCCGGGGATTCCGCCGGCGGCGGCCTGGCCCTCAGCACCCTGCTGGCGCTGCGGGACGAGGGCACGGCCATGCCCGCCAACGCCCTGCTGCTGTCCCCCCTGGGGGATCTCACCTACAGTGGCGGTTCCCGCCATTTCAATCGATTTCGCGACCCCATGCTCCCCACCCACCGGGCGTCCCAGATGCATGAACTCTATATCGGCGATGCCCTGCCGGAAGACAGGTACCTGTCCCCGGTGCTGGCCAGCTTCGCCGGTCTGCCGCCCCTGATGGGCTTGGTGGGCAGCACCGAGATTCTCCTCGACGACACCCTGCGGGCCGCCGCGGGGGCCGCCGCAGCGGGGGTTCCCTTTGTTCTCGATGTGTGGGAGCGCATGCCCCATGTGTTTCCCCTGTTCGCCGTGCTCCCGGAGAGCCAGGTGGCGGTCGCCCGGATGGCGGCTTTCATCGCCGCCGGCACCGTCGAGCCCCTGTCGCGTCCCCTGGGGGTGAGCAGTGCCGAAGGGGTGGCCCGGCCCCGGGGTTTGGCCAGGTTACTTCCCCTCTGCTGAGGCGCCGGTCTGCCCTTTTTCCCGACCCCTGGCTATACTCTCGGCTCCTCCGCCGACGACAATAACCACGAGGTCTCCATGATTGCCCTGCCCACCCTTATTTCCCGCGCCGCCCGCCACAACCCCAGCGGTCTTGCCACGCGCTTCGGCGACCGCGACACCACCTGGACGGCGCTGGAAGCGCGGGTGTCACGCCTGGCGGCGGGGCTGCTCAGCCTCTCTGTGGCGCCGGGGGAGCGGGTGGCCCTGCTCAGCCTCAACAGCGACCGCTTCTACGAGGCCATGTTTGCCATCCCCTGGGCCGGCCAGGTGCTGGTGCCCCTGAACACCCGCTGGGCCCAGGGCGAGAACCACTACGCCCTGGCGGACTGCGGTGCCAGGGCGCTGGTGTTCGACGATCACTTCCGGCAGCAGGCCGAGGCCCTGCTGCCCACCCTCAAGCAACTGGAGCACGCCGTCTACCTGGGGGATGGCAACTGCCCACCCTGGGCGGTGTCCGCCGAGGGGCTGATTCACGGCCACGGGCCGGCGGCGGTGTCGGGCCGGAGTGGCGACGATCTGCTGGGCATTTTCTACACCGGTGGCACCACGGGGTTTCCCAAGGGGGTCATGCAGTCCCACCGCGCCCTGTGGGCCAGCGCGGTGGGCGCCATGCCGGACTACCACATGAACCGCGACAGTGTGTTCCTGCACTCGGCGCCCATGTTCCATATGGCGGACCTGGCCGGCTCCATGAGCGCGACCCTGGCGGCGGCCTGCAATGTCATCCTGCCTGCCTTCGACCCGGGGCAGGTGTTGCGCGCCGTTGCCGACAAGGGGGTGACCCACGCCCTGCTGGTGCCGGCCATGATCAAGATGCTGATCAACCACCCGGAGGCCGCCACTGCGGATGTCTCCTCCCTGCGCCGGGTGCTCTACGGGGCCTCGCCGATGCCGGCAGAAGTGTTGAAGAAATGCCTGGAGACCTGGCCCGGTGTCGGCCTTGCCCAGGCCTACGGGCAGACCGAGCTGGCGCCCATCGCCACCACTCTGTCGGTGGCGGATCACATCGAGGGTGGGGTGAAACTCAAGTCCGCGGGCCGCCCCACCTCGGTGAGCGAGGTGCGCATCGTCGCCGAGGATGGCAGCGACTGCCCCCTGGGTGTCACCGGGGAGATCGCGGTGCGCGGTCCCCACACCATGCTCGGCTACTGGAACAAGCCGGAAGAGACCGCCAAGGCGCTGAGGGATGGCTGGGTATTTACCGGCGATGCCGGCTATTTCGACGGAGAAGGCTATTTGTTCATCGCCGACCGGGTCAAGGACATGATTATCAGCGGTGGCGAGAACGTCTACACCACCGAGGTGGAAAACGCGGTTATCGGCCACCCGGCGGTGCAGGATGTGGCGGTGATCGGCATTCCCCACCCGGACTGGGGCGAGGCCGTGCATGCCATCGTGGTGTTGCGGCCGGGCCACAGCGCCACCGAGGAGGAGGTGATCAACCACTGCCGGGGCCGAATCGCCGGCTACAAGCTGCCGAAGTCCGTGTCCTTCCGCAGCGAGCCCCTGCCCCTGTCCGGGGCCGGCAAGGTGCTCAAGACCGAGCTGCGCAAGCCCTTCTGGGCGGGCTGGGAGCGGCAGGTGAACTAGTGCTCAATTTGATTTTGGCCAGATCGAATT
>CAZWUP010000224.1:0-4905 GCA_964637045.1 uncultured Porticoccaceae bacterium
TCGTCCCAGCGCCGGAGCATGCCACGAATGGCCTCGGGGAGATCGAGCCCGGCCTCGGACTGCAGATACTGGGCGCGGGCGATATGAAAGGATTGCTGGTGCCACTGAAAGCCGAAGCGGCGGGTGCGGGGCCTGACCCAGGCCAGGTCGGTGTCGAATCTGGGACTTTGCCAGTACTGGGCGTGGAGGCTGGCCAGGGCCTTGATCACTGCTTTTGCGTGGTCGAGGGAGCAATCGTCCGCTTGCCAGTATGGCCGCAGGTTCCGCGCCTCCAGCACCTCCATCAGAAGCATGAAGCGGCCCCCGGGGTAACTGCGGGCCAACCAGGCCTTGGGGGCCAGCTCGGGCAATTCGGGTTGGATCTGGTTGTAGAAACGAACTTCATTTTCGGCCATGTGGAGGAGGGCCAGGGTCTCCCGCAGGTAGGGGCCTTCGGGGGTGGCCTTGACAAAAAGTTCGTCGGGGAGACCGGCCTGCTGCCCGGCAGGGTTCCATGCCAGACGCCAGCGCTTGCGGCTGGTCATGCCATCGTGGGCGTCAACCACGTCCAGTTTTTCCAGTTTGGCATCGGGAACGGCTCCTCCCAGTTCACGCTCCAGCAGCTCGGCGGTAATGTGGGACGGATCCCAGGGGCCGTCGATTTCCAGGTGGGAGGCGTGGGCCAGGGCCATGTCCGCCGCTTCCAGGGCGGCCAGGGCTTGCTGGTGGAGGGCGGGGCTGTCGATATTGCTCATTGGGTTTTCCTTGGGTTGCAAAATCTCGTTGGGTGATGGCGAAGCAAAGAGGGTACAACGCCATCACCCGGGGTGCCAGTTGGGTGCCTCGCTTGCTCCAGCTTCAGTGCCGATTCGAGGCGCTCAAGGCGCAATTTTTACTACGACACCCTGGGTCAATGCCACGACGACAGCCAATGCCACGATGGCAACGGCGCTCCAGAACAAAATTCGAACGGTCTCCTTGATCAGGGCTTCTCGCCCCTCTGGCGGCAGATAACTCATGGCAACTTCCTTTTGTGGGTATGGCGCGAAGTCATGTCGATTCAGGGAATAAACGGCGGTAGATACGGGCTTTGGGCATCCAAAAGTATTCTGGTCACCACCAGGGGGACAACCAAAAGAATGAAGAAGCTGACTTGAAAGCCGACAAACCAAGCGAGCATGCGCCAGGCTTCGAACTTCCAGCGGGGGATGGTGACGGCATAGTTCAGGGGGGCGTCATAGCGCTCCCGTAGTGTCATCTGTGGCGAAGTGGCGACGGGCATCTTGGCAAGGGTAAAGCGCTCGAGGCGGAAAAATCGTTCAAAGTGGTTGAGGCCACCAATGGGTGGCTTGCCGGCCCAGTAGGCTATCAGGTTGGGCCAGATGCACATCAAGCCGATTGTCCACAGCAGGGTTATCCGTCCGCCATTGGGCCATTCCAGGACCGGGCCGATGCCGGGGTCGTAGGTCCACCAACCCAGTGCGCTGGCCAGGCCTTCCACAAGAAAGTCCCATGAATAATTGACCGGTACCGAGAGGATCACGATGGCCTTGAGCATGCTCCAGCCATAGCGCTTGGTGAGCCACTGTCCCAGCCAAAGAACGATCAATGCGTGTACCGTCCAGTAGATGGCGTAGGCAAAGGGCATGAAAAGCGGATCAAAGGGGGTCTTCAGCGGCAGCCAGTCCAAGAGGTGGTGGGTGGCAAATACGGGGCTGAAAACAAGGTGCTGCCCCCAGTCGCCCACGGTCTCCATCCAGTAGACCAACAGGCTGTTGACCAGGAATAAAAAACCCCAGGTCAAGCGTTTGTGGCGGAAACAGTCAACCAGGGCATACAGGATTATTGCCGAGCCGACGATGGGAATCACCCAGTCGAATACCCACAGCCCCTTTGGCGCAAGTAACGCAGGGGGTACGAGAAAGCCGTCGACTGTCGTGTTCATGGCGTGTCCTGATTCGAAATTACAATTTTAATGGGAGTCGATGTCCTTCGCAGGCGGCGACACGGCAAGTGGCATCGTATCGCAGGAAGCAGCTTTGGCGAAACACGTGGTGCCAAGGGACTCGACGCCAGAGGGCTGGTACTGGCGGCGGATGCCATCGATTTTCACGTTCACGCTGATCGGAACACCATACTTTGGCCAAGTCCTGGGTGTTTGGTGTTATTGCGTTATGGATCTTACCGTTGTACGATCGTACAAGCAAATATGGGATTGCCAGTTGGATAACGACCGTTAAGGGATCCGCGGTCGCAGCTGGCAGAGCGCGACTGCGGGAAACATCAGCGGTGGTTTCTTTCAAGTTGCAATTTGCTGAACATCAAGGTGGAAATCCATTGCAGCTCAACGAGGAAATAACAATGCCAATAAAAGACACAAAGAATCAGTTCGTCCCTGTGGTGCCTGGGAAAGGGGCCTTCTCCCGCCAGCCCAAACGGCTGTTAATGGCCGCGATGATGCCGGCCCTGGCGCTGGCCTCCGCGCCCTCCCTGGCCCAGTCCGGCGCAGTGCTGGAAGAGGTGCTGGTCACCGCGCGGAAGCGGGAAGAAAGCGCCCAGGACGTGCCCATCGCCATCACCAGCATGAGTGGCGACGCACTCAAACTTCAGGGGGCGGCCAAGGTCATCGATATCGCCTTCCACGTTCCCAATATGATGTACACCGAATCCGTGGGCAACAACACCTCCCTGAGAACCACCATTCGCGGCCAGACCCAGAACGACATCATCGGCACCCTGGACGCATCCATCGGCACCTATGTGGACGATATCATCTGGTCCCGGCCGGTGGGCTCCAATGTCAACCTAGCGGATATCGAACGGGTGGAAGTGCTGCGCGGGCCACAGGGCACCCTGTTCGGACGCAATACCACAGGTGGCGCCGTGCAGATCTATACCAAAAATCCGGAGTTCATCCGCTCCGCCCGCATCGGCGGTACCATCGGCAACTACAGCCGCGCCGACTACAACCTGATGGTTAACACTCCGATCATCGACGACAAACTGGCGGGGCGTATCGCCGTCGACGGCCAGAAGCGGGATGGTTGGCAGGACAATGTCATCGGTGGCTACGACGTCAACCAGGATGACAAGCGCAGCATCATCGCCAAGCTGCTGTTTACCCCCAGCGAGCGCAGTGAGTTCCTTCTCAAGGTGCAGAAGAGTGAAGGGGATTACCGGGGCAATGGTTCAACCCTGACCCATGTCATTCCCTCTCCGTTACTGGCCTCCCTGGGTTTCCCGCCGGCACTACAGGACCCCTATCTGGGCTTTCCTGTGCTAAACCCAGCCACCGGCCCCGGGGTGCCTTCCAGCAGCGTTCTCAGGCCCAACGAGTTCGAGGAGTTGTTCGAAGGCGCCAAGCCCCATACTTGGTTCGACAGCGACGCGATCAGCCTGACCAGCAGCATCGAACTCAGTGACGATCTCAGCATGAAACTCATCCTCGGCTACCGGGGGCTGGAATACGCCACTTTCTTCGATCTCGACGGCTCCCCGGTGCGCATTCTCGAGACAGAGACCAGGCTCGATGGCCACGACCAGTATTCCGCGGAGTTGCTGTTCAGCGGCACCGGTCTGGAGGATAAACTGGACTGGACGGTGGGCCTCTACCATTTCGATGAGTCCGGCACCGACGGTTCCGACTCCTTCTCGCCCTTCGGCTTTATTACCGCCACCGAGGGGGATGTGGAAAATACCAGTCAGGCGGTCTTTGCCCAGGGCACCTATCGCCTGACGGAGCAGCTCAACCTGACCCTGGGCCTGAGGTATTCGGAAGAGTCCAAGGACCTCACCTCAGTCAATGCTCGCGAAACCCAGGCCGGTGCGTTTATCTCTTGTCTGGTGCCTGAAGCGCTGAGAAATGACCCATCGGTACCGGGCCGGGCGGGTTGTGTGGGTGATTTCTCCCGGGACGATGACTCCATCGACTACACCTTTATGGTGGACTACAGCTTCGACAGCGGCTTGATGGCCTACTTCAAAACCGCGACGGGTTTCCGCAGTGGTGGTCAGAACCTCCGTGGTACGGATCTGCTGAGTTTTACGTCCTTTGCCCCTGAGGAAGTGGAGGAGTTCGAGGTTGGCTTCAAGCACGACTGGCTCGACAGCCGGTTGCGCACCAACATGGCCTTTTTCTACAGCGACTACAGCGATATCCAACGCTCCACCATAGTTCCCGTCGCCGGTGGCGCCACCGCCACCGTGGTGGCCAATGCGGCGTCTGCCACCGTCAAGGGCCTGGAGGCGGAATTCAGCGCCATCCTCACCGACGCCTGGCAGGCCGGGGGCTCTTTTGGCTGGACAGATGCCGGCTACGACGACTATATGGACATCGACCCCGCCACCGGTGGACCCCTCGACCGTTCCGGCCAGGAGTTTGTTTCCACCCCGGAACACACCTACAGCCTGTGGACCCAGTACAGCCTTCCCCTCACCACGGGAAGCCTGGACCTCCGCGCCGATTACAGCTGGCACGATGAGTATGTGTCCTTCTCCACCCTGGACCCGACGGGCTCGGATACCCCGGCCAAGGGCATGATCAACGCCAGGGCCCAGTGGAATGTCAGCGACAAACTGGAGTTGGCGTTGTGGGGGAAAAACCTGACGGATGAACAATACCGTATTGCCGGTATCGACTTTTTCGGCAATTTCGGCCACGCCATCGGGGTGGGTAATGAGCCCAGAACCTATGGCCTGGATGTCAATTATTACCTTGGTGAATAACTTTCCCGGAGTTCCCTGAAGCAGTTATTGCCCCACTCTGTGGGGCTTTTTTTTTGCCGGGTTAATAATTCCCGATGCCCGGCGTTCAAATGCAACCGCCCGGCAAACCCATCTTCAACGTGGTGCGGGAATGCATAATCAAGGTATCCACCTGGTGCCCATAACCGGTTGGGTGCCATCATCGTTCGCTCACAGAGTGAG
>CAZWUP010000225.1:0-4901 GCA_964637045.1 uncultured Porticoccaceae bacterium
GCAGCTAAAGGCTCGCAGCTAAAGGCTCGCAGCTAAAGACTCCTCGCAATGACAATACCCTGAGATTGCTTCGTCGCTTCGGCTCGTCAATGAAAGGGACTCCTGCCAATGACAAGCGCTTCGGGTTCCCTCAAGAGGCGCTGTCGGGGCTGTCGTCGAGGATTTCCAGGTTCAAGCCGCCGCTGAGGGAGGGCTTGCCCTTGTCGCTTGCGCCCTCGACCTGGTCGCCGTTGTGGTCGTCGTCCATGTCCAGCTGCCTGCTGTGGAGCTTGATCCGCAGGCGCAGGTTGTTGGGGGAGTCGGAATTCTTGATGGCCTCCTCCAGGGTGATCCGGCCCTCCTGGTAGAGCTTGAACAGGGCGGCGTCGAAGGTCTGCATACCCAGGTTCTCCGACTTCTCCATCACCTCCTTGATGCCGTCGATCTCCCCCCGCAGGATCAGGTCGCTGACCAGGGGGGTGCCCAGCAGGATCTCGATGGCGGCGCAGCGCTTGCCGTCGGTGGTGGGCAACAGGCGTTGGGAGACAAAGGCCCGCAGGTTGAGGGACAGGTCCATCAGCAGCTGATGGCGGCGCTCCTCGGGAAAAAAGTTGATGATCCGGTCCAGGGCCTGGTTGGAGTTGTTGGCGTGGAGGGTGGAAATACACAGGTGGCCGGTTTCGGCAAAGGCGATGGCGTGCTCCATGGTCTCCCGGTCGCGGATCTCGCCAATCAGAATCACATCCGGCGCCTGGCGCAGGGTGTTTTTGAGGGCAGCGGCAAAGCTGCGGGTATCCACCCCCACCTCCCGCTGGTTGATGATGCTCTTCTTGTGGCGGTGGATAAATTCCACCGGGTCCTCGATGGTGATGATATGGCCGCCGGCATTGCTGTTGCGGTGGTCGATCAGCGCCGCCAGGGAGGTGGACTTGCCGGAGCCGGTGGCCCCCACAAACAGCACCAGGCCGCGCTTTTTCATCACCACATCCTTGAGGATGGGGGGCAGGCCCAGGGCGTCGGCGGAGGGAATCTCGGTGACGATATTGCGCGCCACCAGGGACACCTCGTTGCGCTGCTTGAAGATATTGACCCGAAAGCGGCCAACCCCGCCAATGCTGTAGGCCAGGTTCATCTCCAACTCCACGTCGAATTCCCTTTTTTGCTCGGAATCCATAATGGCGTAGGCGATCTCCGCCACCGCCCCCGGTGCCAGGGGGGTGTCGTCAATGGCCATCAGTTCGCCGTGAAGTTTGGCGCTGGGGTGGGCGCCGGTGCTGAGATAGACATCGGAGGCGCCTCGTTCCGCCATCCAGGTGAGGTAGTCGTCAAATGTCATAGGGTGATTTTCCGTTACTGCCGTGGCTTGCAGTGTAACGTGAAAACAGGGGTTTCAGGGAGCCGCCTGCCAGCGGAGTAGGTTCCCGTCGGGTTACGCAAAGGGCGCTAACCCGACCTACCCGTTCAAGCGTAGGTCGGATCGCCTAAAGCGCCTACTGGTTCAAGCGTAGGTCGGATTAGCAAAGCGTAATCCGACGGTCACAGCGCAATTCGACAATCGTCCGCGATATATGCCGCCACGCAGGGATTTTTCGTGTTATCGGGGGGGAATGAGTATTCTGCCGAGTATTGCGGGGTTCCCGTCGGGTTACGCAAAGGGCGCTAACCCGACCTACCCGTTCAAGCGTAGGTCGGATCGCCTAAAGCGCCTACTGGTTCAAGCGTAGGTCGGATTAGCAAAGCGTAATCCGACGGTCACAGCGCAATTCGACAATCGTCCGCGATATATGCCGCCACGCAGGGATTTTTCGTATTCCCGCGTGGGAATGAGGTATTCGGCCGAGTATTGCAGGGTCCCCGTCGGGTTACGCAAAGGGCGCTAACCCGACCTACACTTTTCCGTAATCCAATATTCACGGCTTGGGGGGGGCTGCAGGCCGCAAGCCTACCCCAGGGTCCCCGGGTTGGTGCCCAGCCCCGGCAGGGTTGCAAATTCCTCCGCCACCAGGGGGGCCGCAAACAAAAAGCCCTGGGCGAAATGACAGCCGGCGGCCCGCAGCAGGTCCCGCTGCTGTTCGGTTTCCACCCCTTCGGCAACCACCTGGATACCCAGCTTGTTGGCCATGGCGATAATGGCCTGGCACAGGGCCAGGTCGTCGCTGTCCGGTGCCAGCTGGGCGATAAAGGTGCGGTCGATTTTCAGCAGGTCGATCTGGAAGCGCTTCATATAGGCGAGGGAGGAATAGCCGGTGCCAAAGTCGTCCAGGGCCACCGCAATGCCCGCGTCCCGCAGGGCCAGCAACTGCTCCCCCACCCGGGGCCGGCTGTCCAGCAACAGGCCCTCGGTGATTTCCATGATCACCGCGGTACCCGGCAAGCCCTGGCTGGCCATGTGCCGGGACCACAGCTCGAACACCGAGTCCTTGGTGGTGCACAGTTGGGCGGGGGAGAGGTTGATGCTGACCTGAAAATCCGGCCCCAGCTGGTCCCGCCAGCGCCGCACCTGGCGCGCCGCCTGGCCCATGACAAAGTCGCCGAGCTCGATGATCAGCCCGGTGTCCTCGGCGACGGGAATAAATTCCTCCGGGCCGATCAGCCCCTTCAGGGGGTGTTGCCAGCGCACCAGGGCCTCCGCCTTGTTGGCCTTGCCGGTGGCCAGGTCGACGATGGGCTGATAGGCCAGCCACAGCTCGTTGCGCTGCAGCGCCAGGCGCAGGTCGTTGGCGATAAACATCCGCTGGTGGGACGCCGCCTGCATGATGGGGGTGAAATACTGAAACCGGTGGCGCCCCTCCCGCTTGGCGGCGTACATGGCCTGGTCGGCATTCTTGAGCAGGTCCTCCGCCGTGGTGGCGTCGTCGGGGCAGAAGGTGATGCCGATGCTGGTGCCGATAAACACTGTCTCTCCCCCCAGGGTGAAGGGCTGGTCCAGCTCCTCGATGATGCGCCCGGCGATGCGCTCCACCGCGGTGATGTCGCTGAGTTCGCCGAGGATCACGATAAATTCGTCGCCCCCCAGGCGGGCCACGGTGTCGGTATCCCGCACACAGGTGAGGAGGCGGCCGGTGACTTCCTGCAGCAGCAGGTCGCCGGTCTCGTGGCCCAGGGTGTCGTTGACCTCCTTGAAGTGGTCCAGATCCAGAAACAGCAGCGCCAGCGGCAACCCGCTGCGTTTGGACTTCTTGATTTCCTGGTCGAGACGGTCGCTGAACATGCGCCGGTTGGGCAGCCCGGTAAGGGCGTCGAAGTTGGCCTGCTGCCAGATAATCTGGTCCGCCTCCTTCCTGCCGGTGATGTCGCTGGTCATGCCGTGCCACAGGGTGCCGCCGTCGGGGAGGCGCTCGGGCATGGCGCTGCACAACCGCCAGCGCAGGCCCTGGGTGGGCAGCACCACCCGGTATTCGATATGCAGGTGCTTGAGGGCCGCGGCGGACTGCCTGAACTGCTCCGCCACATAGCGGCGGTCCTCCCTGTGCACCAGCCGGACCACCAGGCTGGCATCGGCCATGACCTGCTCCGCACTCAGCTCGTAGATGTCGCGAACCCCCTCGCTGGCCCAGGGGTAATAGGAATGGCCGTCGCTGTCGACGACCAGCTGAAAAATGCAGCCCGGCACCTGGGCCGCCAGCTTGGTGAGCATCTCGTAGCTTTGGCGGCGCTCCTCCTCCGCCTGTTTAAGCCGGGTGATGTCTTGCAGGGCGCCCCGCAGCTTTGCCGCGCGGCCATCCTGCCACTCCACGGTTGCCAGGGCGTGGGCCCAGCGCACGGAGCCGTCGGCTTCGACAAAGCGCAGCTCGGTATCCAGGACTTTACCCTGGCTGGTGATGCACTCCTTCACCAGCTGCTTCATCCGCCCCTGGTCGTCGGGGTGGACCTGGCTGGCCCCCCACTGCAACGTGAGGCGGGTTTCGCTGCCGAAAGCGCTGACCACCCGGTGGGAGTCCTGGGTAACCTGCGCCTCGCCGGTGGCCAGGTCCACCTCCCAGCCGCTGATCTGCGCCAGGTGGCTCATTTCTGTCATCAGGCGCTGGCTCTCCCGCAGCCGACTCTCGGTCTGGCTTCTGTCTTCCAGGGCGCTGAGCAGTGCGCGGCGGGACTCGCTGGCCTCCGCCAGCAGCCGGCGGCTCTGCTCCTCCATGGCGTGGCGGGTTTCCACCAGGGTGCGCTGGGCGTCGATGCTCACCTGTGCCGCCGCCACCTGGCGAGGTTGGCCGCCGGCGTCCCAGGTCAGCACCCGCACCAGGTAGCGCACCCAAATCCAGTTGCCCTGGCGGTGCCGGATGCGAAACTCCAGCTGTAGGTCGCGGTGGTAGGCGGGGGTGGAGGAGGCCAGGAACTGCCGGTACTCCCCGTCGATATGGGGGCGGTCGTCGGGATGCACCCGGTCGAGCATGGTCTGGACAGTGGTGCGCTGGGGGCTGTCGCCATAGCCCAGCTGCTGTTCCAGCTCCGCGCTGGTGACCACGGCGCTGGTGGCGGCGTCGATATCCACCATGCCGACGCCGCCGGTGGTGGTTGCCAGCTCCAGCTTTTCCGCCAGCAGGTGGGCGTTATCCCGCGTGGTCTGGTACTGTCCCAGGCGCACCAGCAGGGTGCCGATGGCGGCAAATACCAGAGGGTACAGCAGCAACACCGGCGGGGCGATAACGGCGAGAATGTCCAGGGCCTGATCCAGGGGCAGCACCAGCATAATGGCCAGCAGCAGCACATGAACCAGAATGCCGGCGGTGTACAGTCGGCTCCAGTTGAGTTTGGCGGGGGGCAGCTCCCGGCGCAGGGCCATGCCCAGGCCGCCGGCCACCAGGATGCCCAGCACCGCCGGCACCAGCGCGGCGCTGGCGGACTGCAGCCGGTGAATCACCGCCACCGCCACGGCGACCGCGGTGGTGACCGGGGAGAAGAACAGCCCGGTGAGGGTGAGCAGC
>CAZWUP010000226.1:0-4859 GCA_964637045.1 uncultured Porticoccaceae bacterium
CCGTGTTTGTCGGATTACGCTTCGCTACCAAAAGTAGGCGCTTTACGCGATCCGACCTACGGGAGCAATGTTTCGATACCAACGGGTTTCAACACTAGTCGAACGTCGGTTTACGCTGCGCCAATCCCGCGCTTCTGAGACCCAGCCGCAAGCTGACATAGGCTGCTGGCGATTGGCTGGGACGCCGCCCCGGGTGGGCTATGCCTTTACCCGCCGGGGCTTTACCATGCCTCTTTCCCGACCACTTGGAAAACCCGATGCACCACACCCCCGGACCACCCCTGCGGGGGGACGACCCCGACACCATCGCCGACACCATTATCGCCAGGGTTGGCAGGGACATCGTCCTCGCCCTGCCCCTGGGGCTGGGCAAGGCCAACCATGTGGCCAATGCCCTCTACGCCCGGGCGGTGGCGGACCCGTCCCTGGCGCTGACCATCGTCACCGCCCTGACCCTGGAAAAGCCCGGGGTCGGCAGCGATCTGCAGGGGCGCTTTATGGGGCCCGTGGTGGAGCGGGTATTCGGCGGCTACCCGGAGCTGGACTACGCCCGGGACCGGCGCCGCAATGCCCTGCCCGCCAATGTCCGGGTGGAGGAGTTTTTCCTTCTCGCGGGTTCCCAGTTGGGCAACCCCCACGCCCAGCAAAACGTGATTTGCGCCAACTACACCCATGCCCTGGAGTATGTGCTGGCCCGCGGGGTCAATGTCCTGGCCCAACTGGTGGCCACAGGCCCCGGAGCCGACCACCAGCCCGCCTACTGCCTGAGCTGCAATACCGATCTCAGCGGCGATATGCTGGCGGCCCGCAGGGCGGGGGCGGCGGACTTTCTGTTTGTCGCCCAGACCAACGACGAGCTGCCCTTTATGGGGGGCTACGGGGAGATCGACGGCGATGATATCGACCTGCTGCTGGACAGCGAGCAGTGCCAGTTCCCCCTCTTTGCCCCGCCCCGGGAACCCATCGCCGCCAGCGACTACGCCGCCGCCATGCATATCGCGCGGCTGATCGCCGACGGCGGCACCCTGCAGATCGGCATCGGCTCCATGGGGGATGCGGTGGCCAGGTGCCTGATTCTGCGCCACCGCCACAACCTCCAGTTCCGGGAGTTTGCCCAGGCCCTGGCCCCCGGAGGAGTGGCGAGCCCCGGCGACCAGCTGGAGGTATTCAGCCAGGGCCTGCACGGGGTGAGCGAAATGCTGGTGGAGAGCTTTCTCGATCTTAAGGACGCCGGCGTCCTCACCCGTCAGGTGGCGGGCAAGGTGCTGTTTGGCGGGTTTTTCCTCGGCGCCCGCTCCCTCTACCAGCGGTTGCGGGAACTGTCCTCCAGCGACCGCCGGCAGCTGGCCATGTGCAGCGTGCTGTTTGCCAACGAGATCTATGGCGACGAGGCCTTCAAGCGCCAGCAGCGGGTCGCCGCGCGCTTCGTCAACAAGGCGATGATGGCCACCCTGCTGGGGGCCGTGGTCTCCGACGGCCTCGCCGACGGTCAGGTGATCAGCGGTGTCGGCGGCCAGTACAACTTCGCCGCCCAGGCCTTTGCCCTCGCCGGCGCCCGCTCCATCATCACCCTCCCCGCCACCCGCACCAGCAAGGGCAAAACCCGGTCCAACATCCTCTGGTCCTACGGCAATACCACCCTGCCCCGCCACCTCAGGGATATCATTGTCACCGAGTACGGCGTCGCGGATTTGCGCGGCAAGACCGACGCCGAGGTGATCGCCGCGATGCTCGCCATCTGCGACTCCCGCTTTCAGCAGGATTTGCTGGACCAGGCCAAGAGTGCCGGCAAGGTTGCCGCCGACTACCAGATTCCCGCGGTGTGGCGCAACAACCTTCCCGCCCGGATCAACGGGGTGTTCGCCCAGGCCGGGGCGGCCGAACTGTTTCCGACCTTCCCCTTCGGCACGGATTTCGACCCCCAGGAGCAGCGCCTGCTGCCGGTGCTGAAACACCTGCAGGGGCTGTCCCACAGCAAGCTGCGGCTGGCGATGACCGCGGCCCGCGGACTGTCCCGGGGGCCGCGGGCCGAGGAACTCGCCGGCGCCCTGGCGCGGCTGGATCTGGCGTCCCCCGGGTCCTGGGCCGAGCGCCTGTTGCAGGCCCTGGTGGCGGGCGCCTGGCATCGGGTGTATCCGCCCCTCAGCCCAGACCCAGGGACTGCTGAAAGCCGATAAGCGCCAGATAGCGGGCGCCCTTGCCCGCGGCCACCAGCAGCAGGAATGTCCAGAAGGGTACCCGCATGATCCCGGCGATCAGGGTCAGCACATCGCCCCCCACCGGCAGCCACGCCAGCAGCAGGGTCCAGATGCCGTATTTGTTGAACCAGTGCTGGCCGCGGTCGATCTGGCGGTCGCTGAAATAGAACCAGCGCCGGTGGCGAAACTTCAGCAGGTACAGCCCCAGCAGCCAGTTGACCACCGAACCCAGGGTGTTGCCGGCGGTGGCCACCACCAGCAGGGGCAGCGGCGACCCACCCTGGGCGAGCAGCGCCAGCAGGGTGATCTCGGAATAGAAGGGCAACAGGGTCGCCGCCAGGAATGCGGAGGCGAACAGCAGGGCGTAGGAAGTCAGCACGTCATCGCCAGCGCGGCGGCCAGGGCGTCACGGGGCCGGGACTTCAGCCGCGATTCTCAAAGCTGACCACGATCTTGGCGTGGCGCTCGCCGTCCCGGAGGTCGTCGAAGGCCTGGTTGATGTCCTCGGGGGCCACCACGCCGGTGATCATGTTGTCGGTGGCGATGGCCCCCTCGGCGATGTCGCGGAGGGTCTGCTGGAATTCCGCCGGTGAATAATTGAGGGAGAAGCGGATATCCAGCTCCTTGTTGAAGGCCACCACCTGGTCGATAACGCTGTCGGTGAGCACATTGCCCACGATCACCACCAGGGCATTGCGGGGCGCCTCGTCGATCACCCCCTGGGCAACCCCGGGGCGGCCGACGCACTCGAACACCACCCCTTGCCGACCCCGGCGACCGGCGCCGTATCTGGACCAGATGGATCCCTGGGTCTCGACGGCGGCATCCACCACCTCGTCGGCGCCCATGGCCTCGGCAAAGCGCCGCCGGCCCGGTGAAAAATCCACCCCGATCACCGGCCCCAGGCCCCTGGCCTTGAGGGCGGCAATCACCGCCAGGCCAATGGGGCCACAGCCCACCACCACAATCACCGACTCCCCCTGGATATTGGCCCGGGCCACCGCGTGGGCGCCCACCGAGAAGGGTTCGGTGAGGGCCGCCTGGGGTGCGGCCAGGCCGTTGGGCACTTCGAACAGCAGCTTTTCGGTGAGCACCATGCGCTCGCCAAAGCCGCCGGGGTAGCGGTCGGAATAGCCCACGTATTCGGCTCCCCGGGTGCTGGTGAGAAAGGGCAGGCCCACCACCCGGGTGCCGGGCTTGAAGCGGGCCTCGGTGCCCGGGCCGTGGTCGAGGATCTCGGCACAGAATTCATGGCCGAACACCACGCCATTCTCAGGCACGGCGGCCAGAGCGGTGCCGGTTTTCTCCAGGCCGTGAAGAAATTCGTGGATATGCTCCCGGGCGTGCAGGTCGGTGCCACAAATGCCGCAGGTGAGGGTGCGCACCAGCACCTGGCCCTGGGCCGGGGTGGGCTCGTCGACAGGGCTCCAGGTCAACTGTCCGTCTTTCATCACTACGCCGTGCATAAGGTTTCCTCCCGCCCTCTGGCGGCCTGGATCGATGGCTAATGGTTCCGCGACATCAGGTGTTTGCGGCGTGACTTTTATAGCGGGCCTGAATCATGGCATCCAGCACGTCCTTGCTGGTGACATTGAGGATCATGCCCGCCTCCAGAAACCCCTTGAGCTCCGCCTGAAAAATATCCGCGGGTTCACCGTTGAGCACCGCCAGGTAGTAGGTGTCGAGTTTCTGATCGAGCATACGGAAATACTGTTGTTGTTTGGATTCGCTGTCGGGCATGGGCAACACTTTCGCGATTGTTCTCGAGAACTCCGGCAGCGATGTCGGCTACCCGGCCAGGAAGTCGGGAATTGTGCCGCCAGAGGTGAAGGGCCAACTATAGCCGCTCCCGCCAACCAGTGCCAGCTGCGTGAGCCGAGCCACAAAAACAAGCTGTTTTGTAACTATGCAGCACTTCTTCACAGCGCACTATAGTGAGCAGAATCAGGCACCTTCAGCCAGAGCCGTCATCGGCAGGACGCCGATGTCGAGCCTCCAGGGATGGATTCACGGCGTGTTCTGGCTGAAGGTGCCTGATTCGGCGGTTCGCAGCACCAGCGCTGAATAGTTACGCTGTTTTTTCCTTCCCTGCCCGGGATGGCATATATTCTGCTATACCCTAGAAACGGACAAAACCGGCGCCGACGCCATGCGCCACGGACAACGACCATGATAAATATATTCACCTATGGCTCACTGATGTTTGCCCCGGTGTGGGACTCCCTGGTGACCAATCACTACCCCTCGGAACCGGCGGTGCTGGGGGGTTACCGGCGCTTTGCCGTCAGCGGTGAGGAATACCCGGTGATCGTGCCGGACAACAATCACGCCTGTGTCCAGGGGGTGGTGTACTTCGCTGTATCGCCAGCCGACCTGGCACGGCTGGATGACTTTGAAGGGGCCTACTATCAGCGCAAGGCGGTGTATGTGATCGCCGGCAGCAAGCGGGTGCTGGCGGATGTCTACGCCCTCCACCCGGATTACTACAACCTGGCCTCCAACCAGCCCTGGGATGCGGAGAGGTTTTCCCGCACCGGCATTTACCGGTTTATGGAGCGCTACAAGGGATTTGAGTGAGGCTGCCGTTCGCCCACCGAGTGGGCTCCGACACCAGGATCCAACCTGAAGTCATGCCATCCGCGGAGAGCCCACCCAGCCTCG
>CAZWUP010000227.1:0-4856 GCA_964637045.1 uncultured Porticoccaceae bacterium
TAGCCGGTTGGGTGCCACCAGGGTTCGCTCACCGAGTGAGCTCCTACCGGGCCTCGCCCGGATTTGGGAGGGAGCCCGGCCCCCGGCTACCTAGGGCTCGGCATCCACCAAACGGCCGATTCTGGCGGTGACCTTGCCCGGGGTGCTGCTGTTGCGGGCCAGCTTGAGGTAGAGCACCGGCAGCACATAGAGGGTAATGAGGGTGGACAACAGCACCCCGGAGAAAATCACCACCCCCAGCACATAGCGCACCTCGGCGCCGGCGCCGGAGGCCAGCAGCAGGGGCACCGCGCCAAACACCGTGGTCAGGGAGGTCATCAGGATGGGCCGCAGGCGCTGGCGGGCGGCGGCGAACACCGCATCCCGGAACGCCATCCCCTGGTCCCTGAGCTGGTTGGCAAACTCCACAATCAAAATGCCGTTCTTGGCCGCCAGGCCGATCAACATCACCAGCCCGATCTGGCTGAAGATATTCAGGGTCTGGCCCGTCAGCCACAGCCCCAGCAGGGCTCCCGCCGAGGCCAGGGGCACCATCAACATGATCAGCAGGGGATGGAGAAAGCTCTCGAACTGGGCGGCCATCACCAGGTAGGACACCAGCAGGGCCACCGCAAACACGAACAGCATGGAGCCCGCTGCCTGCACATACTCCAGGGACTCACCCTTGTAGTCCACGGTGGCGGAATCCGGCAGTTCCGTGGCCACCATGTCCATCACCACCGCCAGGGCCTTCTCCATGGTGTGGCCGGGGGCGATGTCGGCACTCAGGGTCAGCGCCCGGCGGCGGTTGTAGCGGGGCAGACTGAGGGCAGTGGCGCTCTCCTCGATGGTGACCAGATTGGCCAGGGGGATCAGGGCGCCGCTGCGTTCGGAGCGGACAAAGACGTCGCGAACGGCCTCCGGGGAACTGAATTCCTTCTCATCCCCCTCAACCAACACATTGTATTCCTCTCCGCGCTCCATAAAGGTGGTCACCAGACGGGAGCCCAGCAGGGTTTCCAGGGTGCGGCCGATGGCGGCCACCGACACCCCCAGTTCCGCCGCCCGGTCGCGGTTGACGGTGATCCGCACCTGCTGGGCGCCGACGGAAAAGTCGATATCCACATTGCGCAATACATCGTGGTTTTCCAGCTTGTCCAGCAGCAGGTCCCGCCACTGCGCCAGCTCTTCATAGGTGTCGGCGCCAATGGCCACCTGCACCGGCTGACCGCCACCCCCCGACTGCAGGCCGGATGGGGTAAACAGGTACACCCGGCCCCCGGGCACCTGGTTGAGCAGGCCGTACAGTCTGCCGCGCACCTCGGCGACACTCTCATCCCTCTGGTCCCAGGGCACCAGGCCGATAATGGCCACCGCGGTGCGGTTGGAGGTGTCGCCAAAAAATGAGGGCGCCCGGATCAGGAAGCGGTTGAGGTGGAGGTCATCAAAATTGGCGAGGATCTTTTCCTCCATCTCGGTGACGGTTTTGCTGGTGCGGTCATAACTGCTGCCCTCGGGCCCGACAAAGGACATGAACATGGCGCCGGTGTCCTCCTCCGGAGCGAACTCCCCGGGCACCAGGCGCAGCATCAGGAAAATGGTGCCCACCCCCAGCAGGATCACCACCAGGCTGATCACCGGCCTGCGGCTGAAGGCGGCGAGGGTGGCCATATAGAACCCCTCGAAACGCAACAGCGCGGGTTCCATGGGGCTGCCGGAAGCGCCATCCCGGTGGCGGCGCAACACCTTGGCGCACAGCACCGGCGACAGGGTGAGGGCGACAATGCTGGAAAACGCCACTGCCGCGGCGATGGTGAGGGCAAACTCGGTGAACAGCCGCCCCACATTGCCCTCGAGGAACACCAGGGGCACGAACACCGCAATCAGCACCAGGGTGGTGGCCACCACGGCAAAACCCACCTGGCGGGCGCCGCGATAGGCCGCCAGCAGGGGCGGCTCCCCCTCCTCGATGCGGCGGTAGATGTTCTCCAGCATCACAATGGTGTCGTCCACCACCAGGCCGATGGCCAGCACCAGGGCCAGCAGGGTGAGCAGGTTGATGCTGAAGCCCATGGCATAGACAAAGATAAAGGAGGCGATCAGGGAGATCGGCACCGTCACCGCGGGGATGATGGTGGCCCGGGCATTGCCCAGAAAATAGTAGATCACCAGAATCACCAGGATGACCGCGATGGCCAGGGTCTTGTAGACCTCGGTGATGGCGCTGTCGATATAGATGGACGAATCGTAGCTGGTTTCGATGCGGGTGCCTTCCGGCAGCAACCTGGCGATCTGCGCCACTGCGGCACTGGCGTTGCGGGCCACATCCACGGTATTTGCCTGGGACTGCTTGACGATCCCCAGGCCCACCATGGGCCGCCCCTCGCGACGGAACAGATTGTCCTCGTTTTCCGCCCCCAGCCAGATATCCGCCACCTCCCCGAGGCGCACCAGGTGGCCGTCGTCGCCACGGCGGAGCACCAGCCCGGCGAAATCCTCCGGGGTCTGGTAGATGCGGTCGACCCGGGCGCTGAGATCCCGGTTCTCGGACTGGACGCGGCCGGCGGGCAGTTCGACGTTTTCCGCCCGCAGCCGGTCCTCCACATCGTTGACGGTGATGCCCCGGGCGGCGAGCTTGCCGGCATCCAGCTGGATGCGCATGGCGTAGACCCGCTCGCCGCTGATAAAGACCCGGGCCACGCCGTCGACGATGGACAGTCGGTCGACGATGGTGCGCCGCGCCAGGTCCGACAGCTCCAGGGCATTGAGCTTGGTGCTGGTGAGGTTGAACCACATCATGGGCCGGGCGTTGGTGTCGGTCTTGGCGATGCTGGGGGCTTCCACCTCCTCCGGCAACTGGTCCAGCACCCGGCCGATGGACTGCTGCACCTCGTTCACGGCGGTGTCCACGTCCCGCTCGATATTGAACTCGATGGTGATCTGGGAGCGCCCGTCCCGGCTCACCGAGCTGATGTACTTGACCGCTTCCAGACCGCTGAGCTGCTTTTCCAATACCTGGGTGATGCGGGTGTCGACGATATCCGCCGCCGCACCCCGGTACAGGGTTTCGATACTCACCACCGGGGGGTCGATATCCGGGTACTGGCGCAACGGGGTGCGGGAAAAGGAGACAATGCCGATCACGATCAGCAACAGGCTGAAGACAATGGCGATGGTGGGCCGCTTGACGGAAATATCGGAGAGGATCACTGCTCCCGGTCTCCCGCAAGGATGGTGACCGCGGTCCCCGGGCGGACCTTCTGCACCCCTTCGGTGACCACCAGGTCCCCTTCCGCTAGACCCGCAACAATTTCGATCCAACCCTGGCTGCGAACGCCGGTTTCAACCGGGCGGCGCTCCACCTGGTCGCCGGCCGCAACCAGGTACACAAAGCGCTCCGGCCCCTCCTGGAGCAGCGCCTCCTCCGACACCACCAGCACCTCCCGGGGCTGGCCGGTGAGCTGAATATTGAGCAGCATGCCGGGCTTGATCAGCTGTTCCCTGTTGTCCATGGCGGCGAGCACGGCCACCGCCCGGGTCGCCGGGTCCACCCGGGTGCCCACGGCGAGCACGGTGGCGCTGAACTCCCGCCCGGGGTAGGCGATGGATTTGGCCGTCAGGGTGTTCCCCTCGGCGATCTTGCCCACCCAGTACTCGGGGGCGCTGAACGCCACCTCGATGGTGGCCACCGCATCCAGGGTGGTGATGACGGTGCCGGGCTCCACCAGGGTGCCGGGGCTGACCTGGCGAAAGCCCAGCACCCCGGCAAAGGGGGCGCGAATGGTGAGATCCGCCAGGGCGGCCTCGGCGGCGGCCACCCTGGCCTCACTGGTGGCGACCTTGGCGCGCTGTTCCTCCAGCAGGGTTTTCGACACCGCGGCGGTTTTGATCAGCGTCTGGTAGTGATCGAGCACCCGCCGGTCCTCCGCCAGGGCAACCCTGGCCTCCGCCAGGGCCGCCCGCTCCGAGGCGGCCTCCAGCTCCACCAACAGTGCGCCCTCGGCCACCGCCTGGTTGTCCCTGAAATGGATGGTTCCCACCATCCCGGTGCGGCGGGCGGTAACCTCCAGGCTTTCCCTGGCCTGGGCCGTGCCCAGGGCGGCAAAGCTGTCCCTCAGGGGCTGGCGCTGAACGGTGCCGACACGCACATTCACATCCGGGGGCGGGGCGGCATACTGGGTGTCGGTGGCGTTGCCAAACCACAGAATAAGGGCAATCAAGGCGATGGCCGCAAGAATGATGACGCTGTGTTTTTTCACCTGGCCTGGAGTCCTGTCAGTTGCAACGGCGCCCGGCGGTGCGGAGGTTGGCACCTGCGGGCAGCTGTACTGGTGAGCGGAGAAGCGCCAAAAAGCCGGCGTCGAAGGGCTTCGATAATACCTCGTGACCCTCCACAGCGGCAACCTGGGGCCATTTCAGGGAGTGTAAAAACGGGTAAAGGGGAAATCTGTCCTGGTCGGCTGGGTCGGGGCTCCTACAGATCAATCTGCGGCAACCAACCCGTGGGAGCTCACTCTGTGAGCGAATGACGGTGGCACCCCGCAAGATATTGGTGCCTTGACCACCCCGTTCGCCCGGGGGGCCGGGCTCCTACACAATTCTCCCAAACCCGGGCAAGGCCCCGTGGGAGCTCACTCTGTGAGCGAATGACGGTGGCACCCGACAAGCTATTGGCGCCTTGACCACCCCTGTTCGCCCGGAGACCGGGCTCCTACACAATTCTCCCAAACCCGGGCGAGGCCCCGTGGGAGCTCACTCTGTGAGCGAATGACGGTGGCACCCGACCGGCTACGGGCACATTGCCCGCCCCTGTTCGCCCGGGGACCGGGCTCCTACACAATTCTCCCAAACCCGGGCGAGGCCCCGTGGGAGCTCAC
>CAZWUP010000228.1:0-4841 GCA_964637045.1 uncultured Porticoccaceae bacterium
GGGCCCGGTTGATTTCGTCGGCGAGCAGCAGGTTGTGGAAAATGGGGCCGCGCTGAAAGACGAAGGCGCCGTCGGCGGGGCGGTAGATGTCGCTGCCGGTGATATCCGCCGGCAGCAGGTCCGGGGTGAACTGGATGCGGTGAAAATCCGCCTCGATGGCGGAGGCCAGGGTCTTGATGGCCTTGGTCTTGGCCAGTCCGGGGGCCCCCTCCACCAGCAGATGGCCCCCCGCCAGCAGGGCCACCAGCAACCTCTGGGTGAGGTGGCCCTGGCCGATGATCTGCTGGTTCAAATACGCGCTGAGGTGGCTAAATTGCTGTTGTTCCTGCATCTACAACCTCTTCTGAAGGATCGCTGGCACCGGCCCTTGACACCTGGGTGCCGAGAGCTCTCGCGGCGCAAAATTTACAGGGGGGAGTTTAGCCGCAGTGGCGCCAAGGGTACACCGTCGGCGGCGGCTTTGTTAGCAGTGACTAGCGGGTCGCCATTGGGTATGCTGGCGGCCAATTTTTTTGCTGGTGTGCCCATGTATTCCCTGTTGCGCAAGATCCTGTTTGCCCTGCCTGCCGAAACCTCCCATGACCTGAGCCTGGACATGTTGGGGGCGGCGGAGCGCCTGGGCCTGCTGCGCCTGATGCGAAGCGCGCCGCGGCAATCTCCGGTTGAGGCCATGGGACTGAAATTTGCCAACCCCATCGGCCTGGCGGCGGGGCTGGACAAAAATGGCGACTACTTCAATGCCCTGGGGGCGCTGGGCTTCGGCTTTGTCGAGGTGGGCACCGTCACCCCCAGGCCCCAGCCCGGCAACCCCAGACCCAGGCTGTTCCGCCTGGAAGACGCCGAGGCCATCATCAATCGCATGGGGTTCAACAACCTGGGTATCGACCACCTGCTGGCCAATGTCCGTCGCCGTCGCTACGGGGGAGTCCTGGGAATCAATATCGGCAAGAATGCCGACACTCCGGTGGCCAGGGCCGCGGACGACTACCTGCTGGGGCTGGAGGCCGCCCACCCCTGGGCCGACTATATCACCGTCAACATCTCCTCCCCCAACACCCCCGGGCTGCGCAGCCTGCAGTTTGGCGACAGCCTGACAGCCCTGCTGGGCCCGCTGGTGGAGCGTCAACGGCAGTTGGCGGATGTCAGTGGGCGCCAGGTGCCCCTGGCGGTGAAGATCGCTCCGGACATGAGCGACGAGGAGATTCGGGACACTGCCCGCTGCCTGATGGCGGCGGGGGTGGACGGCATTATCGCCACCAACACCACAGTGGGCCGCGAGGGGGTGGAGCACCTTGCCCGGGCGGCGGAGCTGGGTGGCTTGAGTGGCGCCCCGTTGCGACACAGGTCCACCCGGGTCATTGAGGTGCTGGCGGATGTGGTGGAGGGTCGTCTCCCCATTATCGGTGTCGGCGGTATCGATTCCGCTGCCGCGGCCCTGGACAAACTGGCGGCGGGGGCGACCCTGGTACAGGTCTACACAGGGTTTATCTACCGGGGTCCGGGGCTGGTAACCGAGCTGGTGGAGGGGGTCGCCAGCAGAGGCGCGCAGCGCTGAGGGCGTCCCGCGGCCTCCCTGGCCGGGGTGGCGTCAGCCGTAGGCCTTGTTGAGATGGGATTGGTCCCGGGCGGGGTGGCTGGGTTGCCACATATTGATCACATTGCTCTGGTGGTGGCCACTCAGGGTGTCCTGGATGACCTCCTGGGTGCTCTCCCGGCACTGTCCGCAACACAGCCCCACCTCGAGACGGAGTTGAATCTCCTCATAGGTGGTGGCCCCAGCGAGGACTTCCCGACGGATCCTGTTTTCAGTAACACCTTTGCACAGACATACGTACATACTGGTACTCCCAAAAGGGCGGGCCCGCCAGGGGCGACGAAGGGTGCTGGATTGTCCCTGGCACTGGAGTCCGCGATACAGTTTGGAGTTTGGTGCAAATGAGAATCATTGTCAACCGCGTTCAGGCGCTATTTTGTCGGAAAGGGCAAATAGAGGTGTAAACCCCACACAAGCTTGACTACAATCCCAATAAATCCACTCAGTATTGTTTAGGGAGTTTTCCGTGCAAGGCGACAAGCAGGTAATCGAATATCTCAACCAGGCCCTCAGAAATGAGCTCACCGCCATCAACCAGTACTTTCTCCACTCGAGAATGTGCAAGGACTGGGGTCTCCACAAAATGGCTGCCAAGGAGTACGAAGAGTCCATCGACGAGATGAAACACGCCGACAAGTTGATCGAGCGGATCCTGTTTCTCGAGGGGCTGCCCAACCTCCAGGACCTGGGCAAACTGTTTATCGGCGAGGATGTGGTGGAAATCCTCGAGTGCGACCTCAAGCTGGAAATACAGGCCATGTCCCAGTTGCGAGAGGCCATCGCCCACTGTGAAAGCATTTCCGACTACGTGAGTCGCGATCTCTTTGCCGCCATTCTGGAGAGCGAAGAAGAACATGTCGACTGGCTCGAAACCCAGCTCGGCTTGGTGGAGCGCCTGGGAATCCAGAATTTCCAGCAGTCCATGAGCTGACCAGCGCAGGCACAAAAAAAGCCGACACTGTCGGCTTTTTTTGTGCCTGGTGGCCGGTCAAAACTCGGGCTCTGAATCGGGTCTGAATCCAGAAGTGGCGCAGGGTTGATCACAAACCGGGCCGAAGCGGTGGCAACACAAAGATCCGTGGCGGCTGGGGTGGCCACCTGGCGATCATCACCAGGGCAATTGGATCTGTTCGTCCCTGTCCATATAGGCCTTGAGGTTCACCGGGCGATAGCGGCTATTGCGCAAGTAGCGCTGTTCCGCCGAGGAGTGCAGGGTTTCATCGCTGTTGGTCAAACCCACCGGCCGCAGCCTGGTGCCCGCCCGGCCCACCTTGGCGTTGCGGTAGTCGTCGCCGCTGGCGCCGCCGCGTTGCGCCATGGCGGCGGCGAGAAAGTCGTGGTCCAGCTCCAGGCCCAGGGCTGCGGCCCTGGCCAGCATCCAGCGCAGGCTGATATTGGCCAGCCCGCGGTCGCCCTGAATGCCGCCGATGTCCCGGTGATTGCCGGCAAACCAGCACTGCTCGGTGCGGGTTCGGTCCGCGGGGGTGCGCCACAGGCAGGCGGCATGGCCCCGCTGGCGCTCGTCGATGGCCAGGGCGTGGCAGGCGTTTTCCACCAGGGAGCTGAGCTGGGTGTCGTGGAATCCCGGCAGGTCGCTGCGCTCCGTGTCGCTGGCCAGGGGTATTCCCGCCGGGCCCAGGGTATCCCAGACCCCCAGGAACTTGACGCCGACCCGGTGGCTGAAGGCGGTGCGGAAGGACACCCCGTTGCGGGCATCGGCGCCCCAGCGGGTGCGGTAGATGCGCCAGGCGTCGGCGACCCGGTCCAGGTGGGCCTTTTTCAACAGCCCCACATTGCGCAGCATGCCGATACAGCTGCGCACCACGTAGCTGCCCCGGCTAAAGCCAAACAGCCACAGTTGGTCCCCGGGGCTGTAGTTGAGGGCGAGGCCGCGATAGAGGCTGCAAACACTGAACTCGAGCCAGCGGGAATCCAGCTGGTCTGCCGCGACAGGCAACCCCTGATAGGGGTCGGTAATCACCACCTGGCCAGCACCATCCCGCGCCACCGGCGCTACTGCCGCGGCAAGCAGGGCGATATTGCTGTCGCCCGCGGTGGCGGGCGCGCTCCACAGGCCGTCACTACAGACGATAAGGCGTTTCACGGGATGGACATTCCCCAAGTTATCCAGGTTGATTGCGCTTCAGTCTGCGAATGATATACCGGGCCGGGTGCAAAGCCAGCACCAGCGGGCGGGGCAGGGGGGGGAAGTCTCCACATAGCTGGCTGGCGAGGAGCTCCGCCGCCATGGGTCCATAGGTCAGCCCCCGGGAGCCCAGGCCACAGTTGAGCCACATCCCGGGCACATAGCTGCCCGCCAGGGGGATATCCGCCCGGGCATTGCGGGTTAGGTCGGCAAAGCGCGCCGCCATTGCCTCCTGGTCCGCCACCGGGCCCACCAGGGGCAGGTAGTCCGGGGTGGTGCAGCGCACTGCCGCGCGACCCGCCAATGTCCCGGGGTTGAGGCCGGCGCTGGCCACCAGCTCCGGGAGGCTGGCGTCCGTCGCCCCCAGGGTGGCGAGATTGCTCAGGTGATCCGCCTCCCGCAGCCCGGTGTCGCTGTCGTCCACCCCGTAGGTGGCCCCCAGGGTATGGAGCCCGCCGCAGCTGGGGGCCAGGTAGCCGGCGCCGCAAATCACCGTGCGCAGGGCGGCGGAGGCGCTGGTGGCGGGAACCGCGGTGATCTGGCCGCGGATCTGCCGCAGGGGCAGGGTGTTAGTCTGGGGAAAATTTGCCGCGCCATGGCTGGCGGCGATAACCACTGTGGGGGCGCGGATCACCAGCTGGCCGTTGCCGTCAATCAGCAGCCACTGGTCGCCCTCCCGGTGGAGCGCCGCGATCTCCGCGGCCAGCAGGGGGGTGTCCGCCGCCAGCCAGCGGCACACGGCGGGGGGGCTGACCCAGCCCAGGCGCGGGAAGAACAGCCCGGATTCCGCCGCCAGCTCCACCCCGGCCAAGGCCCTGATGGTGGCGCCGGTGACCGCCTGCACCAGATTGTCGGCATCCCGGAAGCGCTCCCCGAGGCGGGCGAATTTTTCCCCATCACCGGGAGCTTCCGGCACTGCCAGGACACCGCACTGCTGGCCGTCGCCCCCGGAGGCCCAGTAGGAGGGATAGAGGTTGAGGGCGTGGCACAGGGCGTGGCGGGCAAACAGAGCCAGGGGCGAATCTTCGCTGGACAGCCTGGGGTAGAGGATGCCCTGGGGATTGCCGGAGGCCTCGGCGCCGAGGTGGCCGTGGCGCTCCA
>CAZWUP010000229.1:0-3313 GCA_964637045.1 uncultured Porticoccaceae bacterium
TGGCCATGGGGGTGGACCCGGTGTGGCTGGGCATCATGATCGCCATCAACCTGCAGACCTCGTTCCTGACCCCGCCCTTTGGTTTTGCCCTGTTCTATCTCCGTGGCGTGGCACCGCCCTCGGTAAAGACCACGGATATCTATCGCGGGGTTATTCCCTTTATCCTGATTCAGGTGTCATTATTGGCGCTGCTCGCCCTGTGGCCCCAGCTGGTGACCTGGTTGCCACAACAACTTTTGAACTAAAGGAAATACCGTGACTTCAATCAATACACCCGCCACCCCCAACGGCGACCTGGCACTGCGGGTCAGCGCCATGCCCAGGGATACCAACTGCGACGGGGATATCTACGGCGGCTGGCTGCTGTCGCAAATGGACCTGGCGGGCATGGTGCTGGCCCGCAAAGTCTCGGCGGGCCGGGTGGCGACCGTCGGCATCGGCAGCATGGGTTTTATCCGCCCGGTGCCGGTGGGCGCCGTGGTCAGCTGTTACACCTGTCTGGTGGAAACCGGCCGCACGTCGATGAAGATCGCTGTGGAGGTGTGGATCGAGACCACTGAACTCAGCGAGCCCGCCAAGGTGTGTGAAGGGGAGTTTTGGTATGTGGCCATCTCCAGCGAGGGCAAGACCCGGCCAATTCCCTGATTCCGCGGGTCGTCAGGCGACCGCCAAGTCCTTCAGATAGGGCACCAGGTCGGTGTAGCCGCCGATGTACCTGTCGCCGTGGAGGATTTGCGGCACGCTGCGCACCGGCTGGCCAATGCGGGTGGCCAGTTCGGCGGGGGAGATGCCCTCGGCGTACATGTCCACATAGGTGCAGGGCAGGTTTTTTGACTTGAGCAGCTGCACCGCCGCCACACAATAGCCGCACCCTGGGCGGCCGTAAACGGTAAAGTCTGTCACTCGGGTCTCCTTGGTGGTCTGAGAGGTGAACTGGCTGGCAGGTTAACCCCTTCCGGGCAATAGTCCCAGCAGATAATTTATATTCCTGCGATAGCCTATCTCAATAGGCTGCCCGGATCTCCGGTCAGCAGCGGGTAAACAGTCCCAGCAGCTCCACATGGGGGGTGTGGGGAAACAGGTCCAGGGGTTGCACTTGGCTACAGTGAAAGCCGGTGTCCAGCAGTACCCGTGTGTCCCGGGCAAAGGTGGCGAGATCGCAGGATATGTAGGCGACGCGCTTCAGCTCCCGGCATTCGGCCAGCAAGGCTGGCAGCAGGCTGAAGCCGTCCCGGGGTGGGTCCAGCACCAGCAGCCCGCTGTCCCGGCACTCCCTGGCCAGAACATCCACCGCCCGGGCACTGAACAGGTCGCCGGTGGTTGCCCGCACCCCGGGCAGCTGTGCCAGCGTCGACACCACCTCGGCGGCGCCCTCCACCGCCACGATCCGGGTGAACCCCGCGGCGGCCAGCACCTGGGTAAAGTTGCCGGAACCGGCAAAGAGTTCGAGTACCGGAAGCTGTTTGTCCAGCCCCTGAACCGCGCCGTCGAGCCAGGATTTCATGCGCTCGTTTTGCCCGCTGTTGGCCTGGCGAAAAGGGCGCCGCCGGTTGGGCTCCACCTCACTGGCGCCGATGTCCTCGTCGATATCCAGGGTGGTCCACTGCGCCTTGCGGGCCGGCCGCCAGGCATTGTTGGGCAGGGTGGCCAGCAGCTCCTTCAGGGTGTGGCGGTTGTGGTCGCTGAGGATGGGGCAATCCGCCACCGGCACGAGCTGTCGCGACCCCGCCGCGACATAGCCCAGCACCTTGCCATCGCTTTTGAATTGCGCCCGGTTGCGATAGCCCAGAGTCCGGGCCGAGCCCCAGATGGGCCGCACCGCCTCTTCCAGCCCCAGGCGACCCAGGGTCTGGCGGACGCGGAGCTCCTTGGCGCTCAGCTGGGCGGAATAGCTGACGAACTGCCAGGGACAGCCGCCGCAGCTGTGTTTGCCCAGGCCGTGGTGGGGGCAGGGTGCGTCGAGGCGGTGGGGGGAGGCCGCCACCAGGCGCACCAGTTCGCCAAACCCCAGGCGCTTCCTGAAGCCGGTAACCCGAATCTCCGCCACCTCCCCAAGCCACAGCCCGGGGACAAAAAATACCTGGCCGCAGGGGTGCTCCACCACGGCGGAGCCATCGCCAACCAGGTCCCGGACCGCGGCGGTAAAGATCTCGTTGATATCAGGCATAGAACCCCGGTGAGCGGTGGCTATTCGTGGTCAGAAGAACAGGCGGATGCCCGCGGAAACATTGTTTATTCTCGCCACATCGAGGTCGATGGTCAGGTACTCGGCGGTAATATCCAGATTTTGCGTGAGGGCCAGGGACAGGCCCACGGCGGCGCTGTAGTCGGTGCCGTCGTCGCTGTCCAGTCGGCCATAACCCGCCTCTTCCAGCTCGGCCTCCCAGATAAAGGCCCCGACCTTGGCGAACGCCGCCAGTTGCGTGGTGATGGGCAGCCTGCCCACCAGGGCGGCGTTGTAGCCGTCGGCGGAGACCGTCCACCTGGGAAACAGGTCGTCATCGGCGTCCCCCAGGTCGATGTAGGACGCCTCGATGGCAAAGTACCGGCTGATGTCAAAGCCCGCGGTAATGGCGTAGGAGGTGGCTTCGTCATAGCCGTCCAGGTCGACGTCGGTCTGGCCGACACTGCCGCCCACATAGAGCCCGGCACTGGCGGCGGTGGAGATCAGGGTAAGGGCGGCAACAGCCGCGGCTTTGAAATATGGGTTCATGGGTGAGCATCCTGTTCGGTGGGTGTCATTGGCGGATAGGGTGAAGCCCGCGCAGTTTAGCATTTCGAGTGCCGGTTGCAGATTGCAGGTATACGGGTTTTACTTTGGATAGGCCCACCCTTATTCCATGGGGCTATATGTATTGCACAAGATCGATGGTTGAGTGTGCTGAATTAATCCCCGTAACAGACTAAAATGCCCGCTGTCGTGGACCTTTCAGCCGGCCCGGACCATCGCCAGCCCAGCGCAAACCTTTCCATACTCGCCAGCGACTGCGGCGCAACCAGGGGGCGGCAGGTGATTGCTGTCCGCCACCGTCACGGCCACTTTTTTGACCACTGGGGATTTGATTTTGGTACAGCAGAATATCGTCGAACTGATCGGCAATACCCCGTTGATCCGACTCAGAGGGGTTTCGGAGCTGACTGGCTGCGAGATTTACGGCAAGGCGGAATTCCTCAACCCCGGTGGCTCGGTGAAGGACCGCACGGCGCTGGGCATTATCCGCGACGCGGAACAGCGCGGCGAGCTGCAACCCGGAGGCCTGATCGTGGAGGGCACCGCGGGCAACACCGGCATCGGCCTCACCCTGATCGCCAA
>CAZWUP010000229.1:3323-4833 GCA_964637045.1 uncultured Porticoccaceae bacterium
GACACTGAAGAACCGCATCATGTCTTCGTCCCATGAGCCCAACTATCATGAGGACGGCATGCCGAAGGACCGCTATCGCCTCTATCATGTGGAGAAGGCCAAGGGCGGCATCGGCCTCACCATGATCGCCAAGGCCCTGGGCTACCGCACCCTGGTGGTGATGCCCCAGACCCAGAGCCGGGAAAAGATCGAGATGCTGGATCTCTACGGCGCCGATCTGATGCTGGTGCCCAAGGCCAGCTACGACGATCCCAACCACTATATCCACACCGCCAGGCGGCGGGCGGAAGAGCTGGCGGCAAGCGAGGCCAACGGGGTGATCTGGGCCCGCCAATTCGACAACCCGGCCAACACCAGGATCCACTACGAGACCACAGGGGCGGAAATCTGGGCCCAGACCGGGGGCGTGGTAGACGGTTTTGTCTGCGCCGTGGGCACCGGCGGCACGCTGGCGGGGGTCAGCACCTATCTCAAGGAGCGCAATCCGGCGGTGCGCATCGCCGTGGCGGACCCGGAGGGCTCGGCCCTCTACAACCACCACAACCACGGCAGGCTGGAGGCCGAGGGCAGCTCCATGATCGAGGGCATTGGCATCAGCATTCTCACCGACAATTACCGCCAGGCCCGGGTGGATACCGCCTACTGTATCGGCGATGGCCAGGCCCTGCCCTATGTCTTCGACCTGCTGGAAAAGGAAGGCCTGTGTCTGGGGGGATCCAGTGGTGTGAACGTGGCCGGCGCGGTGGAGCTGGCCCGGGAGCTGGGTCCCGGCCACACCATAGTCACCATTCTCTGCGACTACGGCCACCGCTACAAAAGCACCCTGTTCAATCCCGCCCTGCTGGCGCGCAAGGGGCTGCCCATCCCCGCCTGGATCAGGGACTAACCGACCGTCAAACGCGCCCCACACCTGGGGTTTACCGGAAAAGTGAATGTTTCAAGAAGCCGAGCTCAAGGACATCAACAACCTGCTGCGCAATAAGACCCCGGAGGAGATCATTCAATGGTCCCTGGGGCTGGGGCGCCGGGTGTTTGCGTCCACCAGTTTTTCACCCAACTCCGCAGGGCTGCTGCACATCATCAAGCAGATCGCCCCGGAGCTGCCCGTGGTCTGGGTGGACAGCGGCTATCATCTGGCCGACACCTACCGCGCCGCGGAAAAGATCATGGCCCAGCTCCAGCTCAATATGCACATCTATATTCCCGAGATGACCGCGGAGCGGCGCAACGCACTGATGGGCGGCATTCCCCACCCGGACGACGACGAAGAGCTGCACAAGGAGTTCACCCGCCAGGTGAAGCTGGAGCCCTTCCAGCGGGCGCTGGACGATTTGCGCGGGGAGGTCTGGCTCACCGGTATCCGCAAGCAGGAGACGGAGTTTCGCCAATCCCTGGATATCGTCACCCTGGACAGCCGGGGGGTGCTGCGGGTGGCCCCCATTTTCCACTGGACTGACCAGCAGCTGGAGGACTATGTCACCCGCCACGAGCTGCCCAGCTGCCGCCACTA
>CAZWUP010000230.1:0-4828 GCA_964637045.1 uncultured Porticoccaceae bacterium
CAGCGCCGCCAACAGCAACAAACCCGCCAACATCATGGATGTCAACGACGCCACCGTGGCCCAGGTGATGGCGGATTACCGCTGCGACACCCTGATCCACGGCCACACCCATCGCCCCGGCGAGCACAGCTACTCCTGGGGCAAGCGAATCGTACTGGGGGATTGGCACCAGCGCGGCTGGTATGTGGAAATAAACGACCACGCTATCCAACTCCACGCCTTTGTTATCGATGACGGCGAAGCAATCTCTGGTTGATGCCGCGCTCATCATTGCCAACCCAAACCCGTCGCGAAACCTACTCTTCTGCAGCCGAGCCCGGCACCTGCCCCTGTAGCACGACAAAGCCCTCAAGTGGGCGCCATTCCCTCCCCAGGTGAATGCTATCCCGCCTGTACCTGTAACCCGGTGGCGGGAGCCCCTTCCGGCCCCTGTGACGTATTCCTGTCATCTTCCCGGTATATAACTGGCGCCATCTCAGTTAGGCAACGGACTTCCTCAGCAACCCGCCAGGACGCAACGGAGTATTGACCCGGCAAACACCGCCAGGGTTGCCGGGTCATCAGAAATCAGCCCACCCACTTCGGTTATATCCACCATGAGGGAGTTGTCTCAACCAATGCCGGACACCAGCGGAGCGACCATCCGCGGCCTGATCCACCACAACCTGTTGCAGGTGGTGTTTCAGCCGATAGCTTCGCTGACGGACGGCGAAGTGAGTGCCCATGAAGCCTTGATCCGGGGGCCGGCCAAATCGCCCCTGGAGCTCCCGGAAAAGTTGTTTGAACTGGCGGCTCGGCAAGGCGCCCGCGCCCAACTTGAGTTGTCAGCCATCGCCTGTGCATTGGCTGCCATTGACACCGGCAACCTGCAGGGTCGGTTTTTCCTCAATCTCAGCGGTATGGTGCTGGTTGCTACAGTGCGGGACCGGGGGCTGGAGAACTTCATCTCCTGGCTGGAGGGCTTCAATGTACCCCTCAGCAAGATCGTCTTCGAAATCACCGAACACGAGCGCATCACCGATGTCGAGTTGCTCAGGGAAATTACGGAATCCCTGTGTGCCAAGGGCATCCAGTTCGCCCTGGACGATTTTGGCGACGGCCACTCCAGCCTCCGACTGTGGGCGGAAATTCAGCCAAGGTACGTCAAGATTGACAAATTCTTTTCGGTTGCAATCGAATCCAACCACTATAAATCGCGAACTTTCAAGGCCCTGGAACATATTTCCGAGATTCTGGGGGGCACCCTCATCGCCGAGGGCATCGAGAACAATTCGCAACTGGAAATCATCCGCGACCTGGGCATCACCCTGGGTCAGGGCTACTTCATTGGCATGCCGCAAGCCCGCACCGTCAGCGCGATATCCCTGCCGGCGCTACAAACCATCAAACACCGAGCAATCACGATTTATACCGAAAGCGCCGCGCTCAGCGCCCGGGAAATAACGGCAGACCGGCTGCTCATCAACGCGCCCCACGTCTACCCTGAGATGTGCAATGGGGATGTACTGGCCATTTTTCAGGACAAACCCGAGCTGCATGCCCTGACCGTGGTGGCGAACGGCAGACCCGTCGGACTCATCAATCGCAGGGACTTCATGGAACGATTCACCCGCCCCTATCAGAAGGAACTGCTCGCCCGACGCCACTGCGAGATCTTTATGAACAGGCGGCCAACCATTCTGGAGCGCTCGTCGAGCGTCAGCAAGATGATCAGCCTGCTCACCTCCGAAGATCAACGCTACCTGGCGGACGGCTTTATCATCACCGAGAACGGCAGCTACCTGGGTTTGGGCACCGGCGAGCAACTGGTGCGCACAGTCACCGAACAACGCCTCGAAGCCGCACGCCACGCCAACCCGTTGACCTTCCTACCGGGCAACATCCCCATCAGCCAGCATCTGGAAAAGTTGCTGAAGAAAAAGACCCTGTTTTATACCGCCTACTGCGACCTGAATCACTTCAAACCCTTCAACGACCAATATGGTTACTGGCGCGGCGATGAAATGATTCGCCTGCTGGCCCGGGTGCTGATGGCGGGAGTCGACAATCACCTGGACTTTATTGGCCATGTGGGAGGCGATGACTTCGTGGTGATCTTCCAGAGCCCGGACTGGCTGGTGAGATGTGAAGAGATCGTCGCCGCCTTCAATAGCCAGGCTCGCGACCTGTTCGACCCGGAAGCCCTCGAGTTGAACGGTATTCAGGCGGAGGGCCGGGACGGTGTCTCCAGGTTTTTCCCCCTCACGACCCTGGCGGTGGGTGTGGCGCCAATCGACCCCGGAAAGTACCGCCATGCCGAGCAAATTGCCACCGCGGCAGCGGCGGCGAAGCGCCAGGCAAAACGCTTGGGTGTGGATGTCTGGCACGGCGTCGTCCCCGCCGAGAATCGCCCCCCATTCAGCCCCGCACTGGAGGGGAGACCGATTGAAAAAGCCCTTGGCAAGTGACCCGATCGCGGTTGATTTTGGGCGTCTCTGACCATTTGTCACAGTGAGGAACGCGGCGCCGCGGCAATCGGAAAACCTCAGCAACACCAATGCCCGGGATTGCCTCTCCGCCCCTGGCAGGCCCCGCCAAGCGCTTCGCCTCAGGCGCCTACTTCTGGTGGGTCCGCAATGACAAAGGGTGAATTAGACACGAGTCGGCTGTTGGCCGACACAGTGGTCAGGCCGCCAGCTGTCGCCCTAATTTCCGACGTCTGTGTCGTCAGATTCTCGACCGGACTTAGGACACCTCAGCCGATGTCCACACTTCAGCCAGCGGGCGACCCCGAGTGAAAGCGAAACTCGGGGTCCGGGCTCTCCACCAACTCCTGCTCCCGGGCGGCGAAAGCCGCCACCCGGTCGCCGATATCCCCGTCTGCCGCCTGCTGCGCCAGGGTGAGGTAGTCGCGAAAGTGGCGGCTCTCCGACTTGAGCAGCGAGGTGTAGAACCTGCCCAGCTGCGGGTCCAGGCGCGGCGCCAGGGCGGCAAAGCGCTCGCAGGAGCGGGCCTCGATAAAGGCGCCAACAATCAGGGTGTCGACAAGTTTGAACGGCTCCTGACGGCGCACCAGCTGATGCATGCCGGCGGCATAGCGGGAAGCGCTGACATGCACGTAGGCCACCTGGCGTTCGGCCATGATCTCCAGCACCTGCTCGAAGTGGCGCAACTCCTCCCGCGCCAACTTGGACATCTTGTCCAGCAGCGGGGGCCGGTCGATGTATTTGTAGATCAGGGATAGGGCCGTACCCGCGGCCTTTTTCTCGCAGTTGGCGTGATCGATCAGCAGCACGTCCTGGCGCTCGACGGCGGCATCCAGCCAGGGGACAGGGGTTGCGCAGGGCAAAAACGCCAGGATCTCGGCGAGGGCTTGCTGGGGCACTAGCTAACCCCGCTGCTTTTGGTGCTTGAAAAAAGCTTCCACTGCGGCCTGCTGGGCGGCATCCACCTGGGCCACGATATCCCGGGCGGCGATTGCCCCTTTCCAGTCCCGGTAGCCGGGGAACAATTCGGCGATATCCAGCCCGAGATGGGCCCTGGCCAGCCCCTCGCTGAGGCCCAGGCAGTAATAGGCGACGATATCGGCAGCGGTGAACATCTTGCCCCCCAGCCAGGGTGCCGGCTTGGCCACCCGAGCCAGGCCCGCAAGCCCCTTTTCCAGCGCCTGACGGGCCTCGCCCTTGATATCCTCGGGCACCGGAGCGCCGGTCATCACCGCCGCCATCACCGGGCGCATGGGCAGGTCGACATAGACCGCGCACATATGGCAGATCCGTTTGATCTCCGCCTTGCTGAAGTGGTTTGTCGGGTAGAGGGGCAGCTCCGGGTAGATATCCTCGAGAAATTCGATGATCACCAGAGTCTCGGTGAGATAACCCTCCCGCACCTGCAGTACAGGGATCTTGCCCATGGGGCTGATGGCGAGGAAGTCCTCGGTCTGGGCGGGAGGCGCAAACACCTCCGCGAAATCCAGGCCCTTTTCAAGGAGTACGAGCTTTACCACATTGTAGTAATTGCTCATTGGCGACCCGTGAAGCTTGAACATGATTAACCCCTTTGGCGCTGGTTGACAAAACCCGGTGCCCGGCGTCCCCGCCCGCGGCCCCATTGATGGGATGAATAGCGGGTATTCTACCCAAAGTCCCCCGCAAGGGTTACAGGATTTAGTCACCACCAGGATTTTCCGGTAGAATCCCCGGCTTCGGGCTAGCCGGCCCAACCATCGATGTGTGTCATCGATAGCCCCGACTCCGGCAACCACCGGGACGGGTAAATCCATCTGATACGAGGAATCTCTCCGTGCTTGAAGCCTATCGCCAACACGTACAAGAACGCGCCGCCGAAGGCGTCCCCCCCAAGCCACTGAACGCTGAATGGACCGCCGCCCTGGTGGACCTGCTGAAAGCCCCGCCGTCAGGGGAAGGTGAGTTCCTGCTGGATCTGATCACCAACCGGGTCCCCCCGGGAGTGGACGATGCCGCCTATGTAAAAGCCGGCTTTCTCACCGCCATTGTCAAGGGCGAGGCCACCTCCCCCCTCATCGACGGCAAGAAGGCGGTTGAGCTGTTGGGCATGATGCTCGGCGGCTACAATATCGTCACCCTGGTGGACCTGCTGGACGACGGGGAACTGGCCGAGGCCGCCGCCAAGGAGCTCAAGCACACCCTGCTGATGTTCGACGCCTTCCACGATGTGGAGGCCAAGGCCAAAGCCGGCAATCCCCATGCGGCAGCCGTGCTCCAATCCTGGGCCGCGGCCGAGTGGTTCCTGTCCCGCCCCGAGGTGCCCGAAAAAATCACCACCGCGGTATTCAAGGTCACCGGCGAAACCAACACCGACGACCTGT
>CAZWUP010000231.1:0-4819 GCA_964637045.1 uncultured Porticoccaceae bacterium
TAAATACGTCCCTGTAGGCTCGTATGCAGCATCCCTGCTGCATACGGTCTCGAAAACCTCCCCCAAGACAGCAACCTCATATGGCCGACGGCCTTAAGTAAGTGCCATTCAGTCTGGGCTGATGTTCCCATCGCCCCTTAAACCGAGCCGGGTCAGCAACCCCGCCAGCGCCCACTGCAGCCAGGTTCCGCACCCCGGCGGGTCACCACTGGTCCAGCCCGTTGCGCCACAGGTTTGCCTCCGCCTGGCGGCGCAGGTAAAGCCCGGAGTCCGGCCCCCACAGGCGCTGCATGGCGAGGATCTGGTCCTCGATATCGGCGAGGATCACCTTGCGCTTTTGCTTGTGGTACGCGGCGTTGTCCGCTTCCGCCAGCAGGTCGCCGATGGTGCGCATTTCCAGCCGGGAGGGCCCGCTGAGGCTAGTGCCGCGATTGAAGACGATACTCACCAGGGCGCTGCGGCACAGGGGTGGCAGGTGCTCCAGGGTGGGGTACAGGGTGTTGGTCGCGGCGTAGAATTTGGGCAGGGTGTGGTCCAGGAATACCCGCCAGGCCACCTGGAAGGGAACCTCGATGCCCAGACCCTTGAGGGCCTGGGCCCGGCTTTTGGAGCCCTTGCGCCCCAGGTCGAGGGACAGGGCGGCGATGGCGGGGGCGGGCAGCAGGGGTTCCCACAGGGCCTTGAACTCGCTCTCGGTGGCAAAGCGCAGGTCGTAGCCGACCCCGAGGGTGATGCCGCTGTGGTAGCCGGGAAAGTGGGGCCAGCGGGTGACCTGCTGGTAGTAGCCGAGGCCGCCGGTCTCCTTGGCCGCGATAAAGGCGACACCGTCGGTGCCCAGCTGGGGGAAGGGCTCGGGCTGGCAAATCAGCCAGCTCCACAGGGCCTCGTCGGCGGTGCCCGTGTCGGGCAAGCCGGCGATGTCCTGGGCGTAGCGCACCCCGCGCTCGGTGCCGCGGCCAAATTCCCCATCCGCGATCAGCATTGCCCCCACGCGGTTCAAACAGCTTTGCAGGTGGCGGACGGCCTCGCCCTTGTCGCCCCTGCACAATTCTGGATAACTCATGACGTCCTCCCTGAGAGTTTTGGTAACAGGCTTTATGCAATAGGCTTTACACACAAGTCAGGTTTGAAGGCTACCCTCGACCCTAAAATGTCGACCTAACTTCCGACGTGTGAGTAAGTAAAATCCTTCGGATACCGAGTGGTCGGATGCTTGCCCGATGCCGTTCAGCCTGCCGACAGCCCCCCCAACTTTGCCTCACCCTGTGCGGTCAGTAAAGCGGCGGTCAGCGGGAAATTTTCCGGTCGGGGCGCTCGATGGCGGTCAACAGCTTGTAGAGGGCGTGCTGGGCCTCGTCGATCACCATCATTGCCCGGCGCAGGTCGGCGATCTGCACCTGGCGGCTGAGGGTGCGGCCGGGGCTGGCGGGGTCGGGGAGATCCATTTCTACCGCCCCGGTGCCGGGGTTGGGGTTCATCCCGCCCCTGGTGTAGAGGGCCATGGCCCCCTGGGCGTCCCGCAGCTGGTCAAGCACCTGCTGGTAACCGTGGAGATTGGGGTTGGTGGGCAGCAGGTGGTCGCACAGGGCTTCGAGCAGCTGGATGTTTTCGCCAAAATTCGGGCGGCTGTAGACGATAAAGTTGCGCGGGTCGGCAAGGTTTTCCAGGCCGCTGAAATTGGCCACCGAGTTCATCACCAGGGTTTCGAGGCGCGCCCACATCAGGGCGATACGCCCCACTTCCACCAGGTAGTCATTGGGCAGGGGCCAGCCGTCGATATTCAGGGTGGTCAGGTCTCTGGTCATTGCAAGCAGCTCCGGGTCGGGGGGTGGCAGAAAATTTCCGCCAGTATAGAACACCTGGATCCCGGGGTGGCCGGCGCGGGCCGTTTCCCGCGGCGAGCCTTGGTCAGCGGTTATTTAGGCTTGGCGCAAGAGGAAAACCCCAGGGGAACATAGGCCGGGCACCAGCCGAGGATGCCGGTGAGCAGGGGGATGGCGCCGATGGCGCCCCACCAGTTCTGGTACATCAGACCCAGGCCGATAACAGCCAGGCCGATGACAATTCACAGCACTCTGTCGGTGCGCCCTAGATTGCATTTCATACTGGTGACCCGTGGTTGGATGAGGTGGGTTGATCGCTGCCATTATCGGCCGCGGAGCGCCCCGGCCAGCTGATCCGGGTCAAGTGCAGCGACGATTGGCAGGGGGGCTGGAGGGTGACGGGTTTCTGGCTTCCCCCGGGTACTTTCAGCATAATGACCGCTTTTTGCAGCTACCGGAAAAATACCATGGGCAACCGCTTGTTAAAGGTTTACGACGCCACTGTGTTGCGCCATCCATGGCTGGCGCTGGTGGCCGTGCTGGTGCTGGCGGCGGTGCTGGTGGTGGGCCTCGGCAACTTCCGCATCGACGCCTCCGCCGACTCCCTCACCCTCGAGCACGACGAGGACCTGGACTATTTCCGCGAGCTTACCCAGACCTATGGCAGCAGCGATATCCTGGTGGTCACCTTCAAACCCAGGGGAGTGGACCTGTTCTCCGACCAGGCCCTGGCCACCCTCAAGGCGCTGACGGAAGATCTGGGCACCATTCCCGGGGTGACCAATGTCCAGTCCCTGGTCAATGTGCCCCTGCTGTTCAGTCCCAAGATCGCCATTGCCGACCTCCAGGACGAGCCCCGCACCCTGCTGACGCCGGGGACGGACCGGGAGGCTGCAAAAAAGGAATTCCAGACATCTCCCATCTACCGGAACCTGATTCTGGGTCCCGATGGCCAGACCACCGGCATTGTCGCCACCCTTAGCAGCGACGCCAAATATCTCGAGCTGGTGCGCAAGCGGGATGCCCTTCGACTCAAGAGAGATAACCAGGGACTTAGTGCCGAAGAGGAGGAAGAGCTGGAAGCGGTCAGCGAGGAATTTCTCCGCTACCGCACCCAGGCCGCCGATGACAACTACCAGCGGGTGCAGGATATCCGCGCCCTGATGGACAACTATCGCGACCGTGCCGAGCTGTTTCTCGGCGGCGGCACCATGATCACCGCCGATATGGTGGACTATGTGGCCAGCGACATGGTGGTGTTCGGTACCGGGGTGCTGCTGTTCATCATCCTGGCCCTGGCGGTGATCTTCCGTCAGCTGCGCTGGGTGGTTCTGCCCCTGGCCACCTGCGCCCTGGCGGTGGTGTTGATGCTGGGCTGGTTGGGCTGGGTGGACTGGCGGCTGACGGTGATCTCCTCCAACTTTGTGGCGGTGCTGCTGATCATCGCCATGGCGGTGACCATTCACCTGGTGGTGCGCTACCGGGAGCTGCACTGGCGCCACCCGGAGCGCCCTCAGCGGGAGCTGGTGCGGGATACCGTGCAGACCATGTTCCAGCCCTGCCTGTACACAGTGCTGACCACCATGGTGGCCTTCGCCTCCCTGGTGGTCAGCGATATCCGCCCGGTGATCGACTTCGGCTGGATGATGACCATCGGCCTGCTGGTGGCCTTTGTCCTGGTGTTTGTGGTGATTCCCGCCGGGATTCTGGTGTGGGGCGAGGTTCCCGTGCGCCACCGCCCCAGTGAGGATGCTCCCCACACCCTGTATTTTTCCCGCTTTACCGAAAGCCATGGCGGCACCGTGGTGGTCATCAGCCTGCTGGTGGCGGTCGCCGCCGCGGTGGGTATCAGCCGCCTGCAGGTGGACAACCGCTTTATCGACTACTTCCGCAAGGACACCGAGATCTACCAGGGGCTGTCGGTGATCGACGCCAACCTGGGGGGCACCACCCCCCTGGATATCGTGCTTCGCCACCGGGCCCCGGCAGTGCCCGCCGTGGCGTCCGGGGGGGATGGCGGCCAAGGGGGCGAGTACGGCGCGGAGGGGGATCCCTTTGCCTACGACGCCGCTGACGACGGCCAGGACCCCTTCGCCAGCTCTGCGGATCCCTTCGCCGGCGACCCCTTTGCCGAAGGCGATGGCGGCGGCGCCGACCAGGTGCCCTACAACTACTGGTTTACCCGGGCTGGCCTCGAGGAGCTGGAAAAACTCCACAACTATCTGGAGTCGCTGCCGGAGATCGGCAAGGTCAACTCCCTGGTGACGGCATTTCATGTGGCCAATGAGCTGTCCGGCAGCCGGATGAACGATTTCGAGCTCACCTTTATGCGCCAGAGCCTGTCACCGGAAATCCACGACTTCCTGTTGGCGCCCTACATGAACGATCAGCGCCAGGAGGCGCGGATCACCATGCGTACGGTGGAGACCGCCTCGGATCTCAAGCGGGCCGACCTGCTGGCCCAGATCGACACCTTTATCGAGGAGGAGATGGGTCTGGCGGAGGAGGATTACCGCTTCTCCGGGCTGCTGGTGCTGTACAACAATATGTTGCAGAGTCTGTACACCTCACAGATTGTCACTTTGGGCGCGGTGTTCGTGGGCATTATGGCGATGTTCATGGTGCTGTTTCGCTCCGTCAAGGTCTCGTTAATTGCCATTGCCCCCAATATCCTGGCGGCCAGCGCCGTGCTCGGTGGCATGGGTCTGGCGGGGGTGCCCCTGGACATGATGACCATCACCATCGCCGCCATCACCGTGGGCATCGGGGTGGACGACACCATTCACTATGTGCATCGCTTCCGTCGCGAGTTTGAAGAGGATCGCAACTATATCGCCACCATGCACCGGGCCCACGGCTCCATCGGCAAGGCCATGTACTACACCTCGGTGATCATTGTTGCCGGGTTCTCCATCCTTACCCTGTCCAACTTTATTCCCTCCATCCTCTTTGGCCTGCTCACCGGAGTGGCCATGCTGGTGGCCCTGCTGGGGGCG
>CAZWUP010000232.1:0-4819 GCA_964637045.1 uncultured Porticoccaceae bacterium
TACGACCTTCGGGTTATGAGCCCGACGAGCTACCAGGCTGCTCCACCCCGCATCTAAACTTTCTTCCCGGCCGCCAAAGCTGCTCCGGTCAGAACCTGGTTACCTTGCAACGACTTGCCCTGCTGCAAGGGAGACGAATTATAGGAACCCGACCCGATATGGTCAAGGCCTTTATTGTGTTTATACTTCTTTTATTCACGCCCCTCCAACCTGCGCGGGTTTCCCCGTGAAATTCCGCGACTGGCTTATCATGGGCAAGGATACCCCCATCGGGACTACTGTATGAGCAAACTGCTGGAAGAACTCGCCGCTGCCGTTGGCAGCCACGGGCTGATCACCGGATCCAGGCTCGGGGAGCGCAGCAATGGCTACTGGGACTCGTCGCCTCTCGCCGCCCTGGCTCTGGTTATGCCTTCGTCGACCGCGCAACTGCAACAGGTGATGAAGAGCTGCCACCACCACCGGCAGCAGGTTGTGGTCCAGGGGGGATTGACGGGCGCGGCGGGCGGGCAAAGGGCCGGGAGGGACGAGGTCGCCGTCTCCCTGGAGCGACTCAACACCATCGATCACTTCGACCCGGCGGGCAAGACCCTGGCCGCCGGCGCCGGCTGCACCCTGGCGGAGGTGCAAGGGTTTGCCGAGACCCGCGGCCTGCTTTTTCCCGTGGATATCGGCGCCCGGGGATCCTGCACCATCGGCGGCAATATCGCCACCAACGCCGGCGGCATGGAGGTGATTCGCTACGGCATGATGCGGGAGCAGGTACTGGGGCTGGAGGTGGTCCTCGCCGACGGCTCCGTGCTCAGCTCGATGAACCAGATGGCGAAGAACAATGCCGGTTACGATCTCAAGCAACTCTTCATCGGCAGCGAAGGGACCCTGGGCATAGTGACTCGCGCGGTGTTGCGCCTGAGGCCCGCGACCCACAGCAGGGAAACCGCCCTGGTGGCCTGCAACTCCCTTGCCGAAGTCATCGCCCTCCTCGACAGCGCCCAGGGCCAACTGGGGGAAACCCTGACCCGCTTCGAAGTGATGGATGGCCCCTACTACGGCGCCCAAACAGGTCCCGGCGGTCATCGCCGTGCCCTGGCTGCGGGATACGGCTGGTATGTGTTGGTGGAGGCCAGAGGCACCTCGCCGGAGCGGGATGCGCAACATTTTCAGGGGTGGCTCGACCAGGTGGTCACCTCGGCCATCGCCGCCGACGCCGTCGTTCCCGGCAATTCCCGTCAGCTGGCCAACCTGTGGCAAATCAGGGAGGCCTTTGACGGCATCATCGCCGACAGGCCCTGCTTTTTGTACGACGTAAGCCTGCCCATTGCCAACATGGCCAGCTATGTCGAAGAGTTGCGCGCCGCGGTCCACCGCCAGTGGCCCAGCGCCGCGCTCTACACCCTGGGGCACATGGGGGACGGCAACCTGCACTTCTTTCTGTCCCCCCGCGCCCCCGGGGAGAACAATGGGTTAAAGAGCCAGGCGGACAACCTCGTGTACCGGCCGCTGGCGGCCCTTGGCGGCTCGGTGTCAGCGGAACACGGCATTGGGATGGACAAAAAGCCCTGGCTGAGCCACAGCCGCTCGGAGGCCGAAATCGCGGTGATGAAACGCATCAAAACCCTGCTGGACCCCCACGAGCTGCTCAATCGGGGGCGCATTTTCGACCTGGCAAACGGCAGCGAGCCGGAGTCGATCTGACCCCGGCCCGGCTGCCCGCCGCTACTCCGCCGCGGCACCCTTACCGCTGCGCCACTTCTCCATCCGCGCTTCCATCTGGGCCTTGCGCTTGGCCTTGTGGGCGTCCAGCTCGGCATTTTGCTCCGCGGTGAGAACGGCCCGCACTTTTTGCTCCAGGGCCTGACCGTGGACCATCAACTCGACTCGGGTATCCGCGGTTTCCCTGGCCAATTTCTTCAGGGCCCCCTCGTCAGCCCCGCTTTCGAAGGCTTCCCGCTCGGCTTTCATGTTGGCGCGCATCCGCTCCCGCAGGGGCTTTGCGTCAGCCTTGGCCGCCTCCAGAATGCCCTTGACTTCCGCCTTCTGGGCCTCGTTGAGTTCCAGTTTCTCGGCCATGTGGCCCAGCCAGCGCTCCGGCCCGGCCTTGCCGCCGTACATGCCGCCGTGATGATACATATGCTTGCCGCCCTGCCGGCCTTCGCCATCGCCACCTTTGCCCGCACCGTATTCGGCGACGGCAAAACCACTGGCGGCGACACTGCCCATAATTGCGGCTGTCAGCCAAACTCTAGTGACTCTGTTCATAATCTACTCCTGGGGTTACTGGTTGTGGTCAGTGTTATTCTAGGCCGGCACTCGGTGATTTTGGGTAAGGGGAGCGTAACCGTGGGTAAATCTCTGTAAACCCGATTCAATCCCGGCGGGGAATGGAGACAATAGCCAAATCTTGTGAAGGAACCCCACCATGACAGCCATTCTAATTGTCGACGACGACGAAGAGCTGTGCGAAATGCTCACCGAGTATCTCCAGCCAGAGGGCTTCGAGGTGGCCGTCACCCTGCGCGGCGACGAAGGCGCCAGGCTGGCCCTGGCCAAACCCTGGGACGCCATTATTCTGGATATCATGCTGCCGGGGATGAACGGCATGGAGGTGCTGAAGGTGATCCGCAAGCAGTCCATGGTGCCGATTCTGATGCTCACTGCCAAGGGTGATGATGTGGACCGCATTCTGGGCCTGGAGATGGGCGCTGACGACTACCTCCCCAAGCCCTTCAACCCCCGGGAACTGGTGGCCAGAATCAGGGCTATCCTGCGCCGCCAACAGGGCGCCGGCAATGGCACCGACAGCACCACCCTTTGCTGTCGCAGCCTGACAATGAATTCCGCCGCCCGCCGCGCGATGGTGGGAGAGGCAGTCCTCGAGCTCACCAGTACCGAGTACACCGTGCTGGAAGTCCTGGCCAAACACGCCGGCCAGGTGGTGAGTAAGGAGCATCTCTACGAGGCCGCCCTGGGCCGCCCCCTGGCGCCCTATGATCGCAGCATCGATATGCATATCAGTCACCTGCGGCGCAAGCTGACGGAGCTGGACGAGGGGCTGGTGATTCACACCATCCGCGGTTCCGGCTACCAGCTGGAGAAATGATGGGCAGATTGTTCTGGAAAATCTTTGCCTGGTTCTGGCTGGCCCTGGTGCTGCTCAACCTGGCGGTGGGCTGGGGGGTCAAGCTCTATTTCGAGCAAACCAGCACCGTTGACGGCCGCGCCCTGCAAACCCAGGTGGACGCCATTGCCCTGGCCTTCGAGCACGGCAACCCCAAGCGGGCCCGCACTCTGTTGCGGGAATTCCGCGCCCAGAACGCCCTGCCCCTGTTTGTCGTCGACAGCGCCGACACGGATGTCCTGCAGCGCCCCCTGCCCCCTTCCGTGCGCCGCTTCCTGCGCTCCGGCGAGGCCAGCGAGCGTCTCTACCACGCCCAGGCCAACCTCCCCGACGGCCACCAGTATCGAGTGGTGGCCCTCAGCAAGCCTCCGTACCGCAGCCGCCTGAGCAAGGCCCCGGTGGCCCTCGCCCTGGGCATTACCCTGGTGGTCAGCACCCTGGTCTGCTATCTCCTGGCCGGGTACCTGTCGGCGCCGGTGCGCCGGCTGTCCACCGCCACCCGCCAGCTTTCGGAGGGCAAGCTGGAGGTCCGGGTGGGCAATCTCAAACGGCGGGACGAGATTGCCGATCTGGCGGTGGACTTCGACCGCATGGCGGATAAAATCCAGCAGCTGCTCTACGCCCAGAAGCAACTGCTTCAGGACATCTCCCACGAGTTGCGTTCACCCCTGGCGCGGATGCAGGTGGCGCTGGCCCTGGCGCAGCGGAAAGACACTCACCACCAGGCCGACTTCGATCGCATCGGCAAGGATCTCAATCGCCTGGAGACCTTGATCGGCGAGGTGCTTACCCTGTCCAGGCTCGACAGCGTCACCTACCCCCGCCAGGAATTCGACCTCGACACCCTGATTACCACCATTGTCGACGACTGCCAGATGGAGGCGGGGGAAAAGGCCTGTCGGATCAGCAGCCAGCTGACACCCGGGCTTGCCATCGACGGCAGCCCAGAGCTGTTGCGCCGGGCCATCGAGAATGTGTTGCGCAACGCCATCAAGTTCACCGCTCGGGAGAGCTGTGTCGACCTCGAGCTGAGGCGCTGCGGAAAAATGGCACGAATTGCGGTTGGCGACCGGGGCCCGGGGATTCCGGAGGAGAGCAAAGGCACCATGTTCGAAGCCTTTGTGCGCATCGACCCGGCGCGGCAACACAAGCCCGGGGGCTATGGCCTGGGCCTGGCCATAGCCCGCAAGGCGGTGGAGCTGCACGGCGGCACCATAGTGGCGGACAACCGCGAGGGGGGAGGACTGATTGTCACCATCACGCTGCCGGTGGTGACTACTTGACCACCTTCAGGCTCGGCTTGCCACCCGACTTTGGCTTCCCCGGCGGACCGGAACTGGGGCCGTCGTCGGGGTCCGGGGAATAGTCCTCCACGGTAAACACCATGCCCTGGCCGTTTTCCCTGGCGTAGATACCCAACACTGCCATCACCGGCACCTCAATATGGGTGGGCACCCCGCCAAACCGGGTGCTGAAGGCGATGCTCTCGAGATCCATGGCAAACTCGGTGATGGCCCGGGGAGCGACATTGAGGGTGATCTGACCATCACTGACATGCTGGCGGGGCACCAGAACCCCGGGATAACCGGCGTCCACCACAATATGGGGTGTGCAGTCGTTGTCCACCAGCCAATCGTACATGGCGCGGAGAAGATAGGGGCGATTGGATGTCATTTTGACCATGGTTGATTCCTTGAGACA
>CAZWUP010000233.1:0-4798 GCA_964637045.1 uncultured Porticoccaceae bacterium
CCATCGCCGACGCCATCAACTTCGCCATTCTCCAGCTGCGGGAACTGGTGGCGCGGATCCAGGACACCGCCGAGAGCGTATCGGCGGCGGCCTCTGAAACCCGGAGCACCGCCCTTCAGCTGGCCGACTCCTCCGAGCACCAGGCCCAGGAAATTGCCGGCGCCTCCGCGGCGATCAACGAAATGGCCATCTCCATCGACCAGGTGTCCGCCAACGCCGCCGAGTCCGCCTCGGTTGCGAACCGCTCGGTAAGTATTGCCGCCAACGGCGCCAACGTGGTGCAAAGCAACATCAAGGGCATGGACACCATCCGCGAGCAGATCCAGGACACCGCCAAGCGGATCAAGCGTCTGGGTGAAAGCTCCCAGGAGATCGGCGATATCGTGTCGCTGATTTCCGACATTGCCGATCAGACCAACATCCTCGCCCTTAACGCCGCCATCCAGGCCGCCATGGCGGGGGATGCGGGCCGCGGCTTCGCGGTGGTTGCCGACGAAGTACAGCGTCTGGCGGAGCGCTCCGCCAACGCCGCCAAGCAGGTGGCGGGTCTGGTCAAGACCATTCAGACCGACACCAACGAAGCGGTGTCCTCCATGGAGCAAACCACCTCCGAGGTGGTCAAGGGCGCCCAGCTGGCCCACGATGCGGGCCGCGCCCTCGGCGAAATCCAGAACGTATCCACCACCCTGGCGGAACTGATTCAGGACATCTCCACCGCGGCGAGCCACCAGGCCACCACCGCCACCCAGATCTCGGCGACGATGAATGTCATTCAGGACATCACCTCGCAGACCACCCTGGGTACCAAGACCACCGCCGAGTCGGTCGGTGAGCTGGCGGAAAACGCCACCGAGCTGCGGGAGTTCGTGGCGGGCTTCAAACTGCCCGCCACCTTTGTCCCCGGCAGCACCGCGGGGGATGACTTCGACCTGGACAGCGGCTACGACGCCCCCGAGGCCGAGGACGACTTCCTCGCCACTGACAGTGAAGCGGACGCCGGTGTCTATGCCGAAGCCGACGCCGACAGCGACAGCGAGGACGACAGCTACCTGGCCAGACAGGAGTACCAAGGGTCCGCCCCTGAGTCCTCCCCCCAGGAGGAGGCCTACGAAGAGCTTGAACTCGAGGCAGCCGCCCCGGCCACCTCCACCACGGGTACCGTGAGCGAGCTCGAGGCGGAACTGGCCAGTGTGGATCTGGATGAGTTCAGCATCGACGAGTCGGACAGCGATAAGAATAAAGCCTGACGGATATCCCCGGGTCCATGGTTGGTCGGCTCGCCGACGGCGATGCGGTGCTGACCGACCAGCAACTCGAGTTGTGGAAGTCTGTGTTCGAGCATCTGACGGGGCTGCAGCTTGCGGCAGGGCGCGAGCCCCAGGTGCGCTCCCTGCTGCTGGCACGGGTGGCCGCCACCGAGGCTTCCAGCTGTGGCGACTACCTGCACCGTCTGCTGCATTCTCCGGCAACCAGCCACAGCGAGTGGCAGCTGCTTATTGACAGGATCGCAATTGGTGAAACACGTTTTTTCCGTCATCAACCCACCTTTGACCTGGTCGGCCGCGAGGCCGGTGCCAGGTTGCGCGCCACTGGTGGGGGTGACCCGGTGACCGTCTGGAGCCTCGGCTGCTCCAGCGGCGAGGAGACCTGGTCCCTGGCCATGACCCTCTATCGGGCGAGCGCCGGCAGGGCCGGCGGAGGTGGTTTTACCGTTACCGGCACCGATATCGGCAACGCCGTCGAAACCGCCAGGGCCGGGGTCTACCCCAGGGTTCTGGCCCGCGGCCTGGATCACAAGACCACCGGGGCCTTTTTCGACGACCTTGGCGACGGCAATTATCGGGTGCGGGATTTTCTCCGCCGGGGGGTGGCATTTTACCGTCACAACATTCTCGAGCCCCTGCCTGCGGCGCTGACCTCGGGGCTGGATATCATCTGCTGTCAGAACCTGTTGATCTATTTCCAGCAGTGGCGACGGCGGGCGGTGATTCGCCGCCTGGTGACTGCCCTCAATCCTGGCGGGCTGCTTGTGCTCGGCCCCGGCGACCTCGGCGGGTGGAAGCCCGAGGGTCTCGAGCGGATTCGCGAGCCCGATGTTCAGGCCTACCGGCGGGTGGCTTAGGCCATGGCAGCGAACCTGCACCCCGAGGCGCGAAAGGCCATCAACTGGCTGGTCGACGAAGTGGAGATCAGTCTCGCCGGGGCTTTCGAAGACATCCAGGACTTTCGTGGCAGCGGGGACAGCGACAAGCTGCGCCAGGCCCGCAGCCGGATCCACGATGTCGCCGGCAGCCTGCAGCTGGCCCAGGTCAGCGGTCCGCTGCTGCTGGTGCGGGAGATGGAAGCCCTGGTGGAGTTTCTGCTCGCCACCCCCTCCCTGAACCCGGACGAATGCTGCGCCACCCTGTTCGCGGCCATCACCAAGTTGCCCCTCTACCTGCGGCAGACGGCGGCGGTCGGCAGGGAGGCCCCCGCCGCCCTCTATCCCCTGGCCAACGACTGTCGGGCCATCAGGGGGCAGCCCCTGTACACCCTGGAGGAGGGCTTCAGCCCGGACCTCAGCGGCCTCGACAACATCCCGCAGCGGCAGCTGCCGGAGAACTTTCTGCTGGTCGACGCCCTCGTCAAGCAGTTGCGCAAATCCTTCCAGGCCGCCCTGCTGGGGGTGCTCAAGGGCAATGCCCTGCAGACCAACCTGGAGCTGTTGGAAAAGAGCTGCTCCCGATTGCGGGAACTGCATCGCGGCTTTCCCCGGGCTGTTCTCTGGCGGGTCGCCGCAGCCTTTGTCGAAGGCCTGTTCCATCACGGCATTCCCCTGGGTCCCGCCACCCACCGCCTGCTGAGGGAGCTCGATCGGGAGCTTGCGGGCATCCAGGGCCAGGTGCGCCAGGCCCTGGTCAAGCCGGTGCCCGGCGAGCTGTTGGCGGGGCTGCTCTACTATATTGCCGCGGCCTCCTCCAAAACCGAGCGCATTCTCGAGGTGCGTGAGGAATTCCACCTCGACCGAGCCCTGGCCCAGGCGCCGGCAGGCAGCGGCCAGGGCGGTGGGGCCCTCGAGCCATCCCTGGTCCGGGCCCTGTCCAGCGCCCTGCTCGACGAACTGGACGCCTTCAAGGAGGCCTTTGAAGCGGGGCTTGCCAGGCCGGGAGACCAGGTGTTTCACCAACAGTGCCGCACCGCTGTGACCCAACTCCAGCGCACCTTGCGGGTCGCCGGCAGACCCGGTCTGGAGGACATTGCCCAGCGCCTGCTGGACGCCCTCGGCAAGCTCTGCGGCCAGCAGCCGGCGGCGGGGGCCCCGGCGGCGGTGGCGGAGCTGGTGGTCGAGCTGGAGTCCGCCCTCACCGCCTGGCAGGCCCAGGCCAGGCCCGACCGGGCGGACCCGGAGCTGCCCCAGGATCAGCGGGGGGAGATCAACCGCGCCTGGGGGGTGCTGGTGGCGGAAATCACCCTGACCCTGGAACAGGTCAAGAGCGCCATCGCCGAAGTGCTGGCTGGGGCCAAGCCGCCGCGGCTGCTGGAGGAGTTGCCCAGCCTGCTGACCCAGACCAGCGGCGCCCTGGTTGTCGCCGGTTTCGCGGACGCCGCCCGGATCCTGGACCACTGCGCCCACTTTGTTGGCGAGCAGGCCGCGGGGGGTGGTGGAGCCACGGACCCCCGGCAGTACGACACCCTCGCCGACGCTATTACCGCTGTCGAGCACTACCTGGAGGAGGTCGCATCCGGCCACTCTTCCCAGCCCAGCGCCACTCTCGGGGTGGCGGAGCGGGCGATCCAAGCCATGGGTTATCAGCCTAACCCGCTACCCGAGCCACAGGAAACCGTTATTGAGGTGGGGACCATGTCACCAAGCAAGGAAAAGAAGCCGCTGAAAAAGCCAGCCGGGAAACCGCAAAAGGTGCCGCCGAGCCAGGATATCGATCCCGAGATTCGGGACATCTTTGTCGAAGAGGCCCGCGATGTGCTGGCCACCCTGGAGGTGTGCTTCCCCCAGTGGCGGCAGGACGCGGCCGACCGAGAGGCCCTGACCGAAACCCGGCGGGCCTTTCACACCCTCAAAGGCAGCGGGCGGATGGTGGGTGCCGAGGCCATCGGCGAATTGGCCTGGAGCGTTGAGAGCCTGCTCAACCGGGTGCTCGATGGACGCATCCAGCCCAGTGGCGCCCTGATGGCGGTGGTCGGCGAGGTCATCGCCCTGGTTCCGGCCATGGTCTCCTCGTTTGAAGCCGGCACCCAGGACTTCGATCTGGCGCGGGAAGCCGAGCTGCGGGATCGGGCTACCCGGCTGGCGGAGGGGGAGGACCTCGAGGCCCAGGGCGCCCCCGTTGGCGCCGAGCTCGCGGACGAGGATGCCGACCTTATGGACATCTTTGTCCCCGAAGCCAGGATTCACCTCGATGCGGTGGCGGAGTTCGTGGCGGCACAGCGGGACAAGGCACCCTTTTACGATATTCCCACTTCCAGGCTACAGGCGGCCCTGCACACCCTCAAGGGCAGCGCCCACATGGCCAGCATCCAGGACATCGCGGCCCTGGTGACACCCCTGGAGCGCTTCGTCAAGGAATTGCTCAACTTCCAGGTCAAGGTGGACGACGATATTGTCGAGCTGCTGGCGGACTGCGGAGATTACTGTGTCGCGGCCATCGACCAGCTGGCGGCGGGCGGGGCCCCGGACACCGAGGAGCTGCCCCACGCCATCGCCAGGATCAACGAGCTGCGGGAGCGGATGCTGGGGCCGGTGCTGGGTCAGGAGGAAGCCACCACCCGGGTCGACCCGGCGTTTCTCAATCTGTTGATG
>CAZWUP010000234.1:0-4775 GCA_964637045.1 uncultured Porticoccaceae bacterium
CGGCGATTTCAAGCACATAGGGGAGGGTGGCGTTGGTCAGCGCCAGGGTGGAGGTGCGAGCCACTGCCCCCGGCATATTGGCCACACAGTAGTGAACAATACCGGCGACGGTGTAGATGGGATCCTGGTGAGTGGTGGGGCGGCTGGTTTCGAAACAGCCCCCCTGGTCGATGGCCACGTCCACCAGTACCGAACCGGGTTTCATCAGGGCCAGCATGTCCCGGGTCACCAGTTTGGGAGCGGTTGCCCCGGGGATCAGCACTGCCCCGATAACCAGGTCGGCCTCGGTGACATGGTGCTCGATGGCGTCGGCGGTGGAGAACAGCCCGGTGATGCGTTCGCCGTAGAGTTCATCGATACGAATAAGGCGGGGCAGGCTGCGCTCCAGCAGGGTCACCCGGGCGCCCAGACCCGCCGCCATGCGTGCCGCATTGAGGCCGACGACGCCGCCACCCAGAATCACCACCTTGCCCGGCTCGACCCCGGGCACTCCCCCCAGCAGCACACCGGAGCCGCCCCTGGCTTTCTCCAGACACCAGGCGCCTTCGTGGACGGACATCCGGCCGGCCACCTCCGACATGGGCGCCAGCAACGGCAGGCCGCCACTGGCGTCGGTCACGGTTTCGTAGGCGATGCAGGTGGCGCCAGAGGCCACCAGCAGCGCAGTCTGCTCCGGATCCGGAGCCAGGTGGAGGAAGGCGAACAGAGTCTGCCCAGGGTGCAGTTGGAGGCACTCGTGGCGCTGGGGCTCCTTCACCTTGAGGATCAGCTCACAGTCGGCAAAGATGGGCTCGGCATTTTCCACAATCCGCGCCCCGGCCTTGAGGTACTGCTGGTCGCTGAAGCCGCTGCCGTCGCCGGCGCTGCTCTGCACCAACACCCGATGGCCGTGGTGCGTCAGCTCACGCACTCCGGCGGGGCTCATGCCCACCCGGTACTCGTGGTTTTTGATCTCCTTTGGCAGGCCTATCAACATGTCGCCATCTCCGGGAATAAAAGGATCGCCTGTGGTGAGTATACACAGTGGGTGTCTGTGTCTCTGCCCACGGCAACAGCGAAACCGGATTGCCTGGGGCTGGCGGGGTGTCGGCATTGATTGCGCCATTGGGGTTCGCTATTGTGTGGGGCTGAATCACGCTGCTGGCAAACAATAACCCTAACGGAGATCACCATGTCGACTGACACACAGCACAGCCCCGAGATACTGATTTACCATGTTGAAGGGCGGCGCTCGCAGCGGGTCATCTGGTTGTGTGAGGAGCTGGAGTTGCCCTACCAACTGTCCTTCGTGCGCGGTGACATTGAAAAATCGTTCCTCAATATCCGCAACGCCTGCCCGCTGATGCCGGTGGCGCCAGTGGTGGTTTACGACGGCAAAGTGCTGGTTGAGTCGGGGGCGATCCTGGAGTACCTGTTGCTTCGCCACGGCGAGGGTCGGCTGGCGCCGCCGCGGGACTCCGGTGATTACCCCGACTTTCTGATGTGGATGCACTTTGCCGAGGGCAGTGCCATGGCCCGTATCGTTGCCGATATGGACCGGATGGCCCTCAGTGGCGAAACCCGCATTACCCCGCAGCTGTATCGGGGCACCCAGGTGCCGATGATCTATACCGGGGACATTCTCGCCTTGGTGGAGGACCACCTCGGCAAATCCCATTATTTTGCCGGCCGCGAATTTTCCGCAGCCGACATCATGATGCACCTGGTGGCCGTGCTGGCGGGAATCCTGCCGGGCATTGACCTCAACCGGTATCCCCATCTCCGCCAGTGGCAAATGCGCATCGAGGCGCGCCCGGCCTTTCAGCGCGCCATGGCGGCAGCTTTGCCCGATGGCAGTATTCCCGGCAACCGGGAGGCTCCATGACACCATCAGCAGACAAACAGCCAGGCTCCGTGCAGCAAACTGGCCGATGATCCCGGGGCTGGACTCAGGGAGAACTTTTCGCCGGCGGCAACAGCTGGTCGAAAAAGCCGATAAACGCCAGCCGCAGGTTCTCTGGGCGAATGGTGGTGCCGTCGTAGACCGCCTGGCTGGAACAGGCCGCCAGGAACGGGTGAAAGTGCAGGGGATTGGACATGATGTTGGCCAGCACCGCGGCCTGGGGGTTGATCGCCAGATCCGGCCGATAGACTCCGCGCCGCACCATCTGCTTGAGATAGTCGCGGACGTCCAGGTACATCCCCTTCGCTAGCCGGGTTTTGTAGGCGGCGCGCATATTGGTGTTGTAGAGCACCGCCTCGGAGGAGAATAGCCGCAGCACATTCAACCACTTGCTGTAGAAGGGGATCAGGGCGTTCACCAGGGCGGTGTTTGGCGACCGGGAGGTTTCCAGGGGCCCGTTGTTGAGGGTCTGAAACAACTGATGGAAGTCTTCGAACATCACTTCCACCAGCTGGACGAAGAGGTTGCCCTTGCTGCCAAAGTAATAATTGATCATGGCGGAGTTGGTGTGGGCCCTGTGGGCAAGCTCCCGAATGGTGATGGCATGGTAGGCTTTTTCTTCCAGACAGCTTCTGGCCGCCTCCAGCAGGGCGTCGTGGACAGTATGGCTGCCGCCTTTGCGGGGTCTGCCTTTGATCTTGTTGTCGCTCATGGGGATCAATCTGTGGTTGCGATTGCGGAGGACGTTTTGGCGCTCGAGGTTTAGCGGGGACTTTCCGCCGTCATGCTGATGGCGCGGGACACTTTATCCGGCCGGGGCACCGCACCATGGGCGAGAGCGATGTGTGCAAACTCCCTCTGCATTTCCTCGGGAAAGGGATGGGAGCGGCGGGTAGTGCGATCGATATGCACCGTCATCAGTTCGACTGTGGCGGCGCGGTACCCCTTGTCGCTGTGGATGATTTCGTGAAAATGGTGGAGCCGCTTGGGGCCGGCGCCCATCAGCCAGGAGTGGATTTCGAAGGCATCGTCGCGGCGCAGTTCCCGTTCGTAGCAAATATGCATTTCCAGCTGGAACAGGGTTTTCTGCTCCCGTTGCAGGTACTCAGTGTGCAGACCCGCCAGCTGGAACAAGGCGCGCATGGCGAAGTTGGTCACAGTCTTGTAGTGCATGGTATTCATGTGGTCGTTTTGATCGATCCACTCGGGGCGCACCCGGTCGGTGTAGGTTATCAACGGGGTCTGGATAGTTGATGGTTTCATCGGCGTATGATTTTCCTTGGCGGTGCCACTGCTATGTCAACTTGATAGTCACGGATGTGTCGGCCAGCTCGGGGGCAGCCGTACCCCGCCACCCCGCGGCACCCGCTACATTGAGCCCCCCCGGCGCGGGAAGCCTAACCCAGCAAGGGCTGTATCCGGGATACCGCAGGAGATTTATTTGCCACCCGGAGGATGGCCGTGATCCCTGACAAAATAAATCGCCGGGGAGCACACCAGGCACAGAATCAGCATGGCCATCCAAAAGTAATCGTAGCTCCCAAACCTGTCGCTGACCCAGCCCGCCAGGGGGCGGCCAAGGCTACCGGGCGGATACACAGATACAGCAGCCCCATCACAGCGCCAAAGGCCACGGCGCCGAAGTTGCGGCTGACCATCACCCCGATCAGGGGCAAGTTACTGCCACTGCCGATGCCGAAGGCCACCATGACAATCACCATCAGCGGGTAGCTGGGCTCCATTTGCAACAGCATCAGCCCCAGGATGGTGGGGAACCAGCTGACATAGTACAGCAAGCGCTGGCCGTAGTAGTCGGCAAGGATACCGAAGGCTATTTTGCCGATAATCACCGTGAGAGACCAGATGGAGATCAGCAGGCCCGCAGCCCGGGTGTCGATGCCCAGGTCCTGGGTTATCGGCCCCAGATTACTCAACAAGCCCGAGCTGGCCTCAAAAAGGGGCACAAACCCCGCGACGATGCACCAGAACACCGGTGACCTGAGGGTTTTGGCCGTTGTCCACTGCGTATTTTCCGGCGCCCCGTCGCGGTAGATTGGCGGCGCCGCTGCCCTGTCCCGGGGTGCGTCGCGGATGACCAGCAGCACCGCTGGCAAAGCAATCAGGAACACTCCCGCAGCCAGCAGGAGCATGGTTGTGCGCCAGGGGATCTCCTGTAGCAGGGAGGCGATGGCCACGGGAAAGATCAGTGCGCCGAAGGATGTGCCCAGTACCGCCAGCCCCAGGGCCAGCCCGCGGCGGGACAAAAACCACTTGGCTGCCAGGGTCTGGGCGAAAATCGGCCCGGCCATGGCCTCGGAGGCTGCCAGAATCAGGCCATACACCAGCCCTATTTGCCACAGCGAGGTAGCCAGTGAGGCCAGGGCCAGACCGCAGGCCAGGAGGATGACACCGATCAAACCCACCCAGCGCACCGACAGACGGTCCATGGCGCGCCCGCTAAAGGGCAGGAAAATACCGGCCATGATTTGGGTGGCGGCCAGCACCAACATGGTTTCCCCCCGGGAACTGCCAAACTCCGCCATCCATTCCAGGGCGAAAAAGCTGAAGGAGGTGTGGGCAATGCCCATGGTCATGGCAACGACACCGATGGCCACCGCCAGCACATTCCAGCCCTGAAACCAGGGCAGCAGGGCCCTGGTCGGTTGATTTTCTTCGCCTCCGAGAACCTTGTTCATGGTGACATTCTCTCTGTGGTTGCAGGCATTGCGAGGTCTTGAGATTGCTACCCGCCACGCTGGGCTCGCGGCTTCGGCAAAATCCCTTAGCGGGCCCCGCGAAGCGTTCGCCTCAGGCGCCTACTTCTGGTGGGTCCGCAATGACAAAATGCGGATTTCTCGGAGGTTCCCTAATAGTATTCTTTCGACCTGACCTG
>CAZWUP010000235.1:0-4715 GCA_964637045.1 uncultured Porticoccaceae bacterium
CGCGCCACCGTCAACGGCAAGCCCGTGTGTGTACAGATCGACCGCGAGGGGGTGGGCTACAAGGTCTACAGCCGCGGCTGTGAGTTCAAGGTACTGGTGGTAACCCCAAAGACCGCTGAACTCAACAACCACATGATCGAGAAGGAACCGCCGGATCTGTCCAAGTTCCTGCTCTCCCCCATGCCCGGCCTGCTGGCGGCGCTGCGGGTGGAAGTGGGCCAGGAAGTAAAGGCGGGCGAGGAACTGGCGGTGGTCGAGGCCATGAAAATGGAAAACAGTCTGCGCGCCATTCAGGACGGGGTGGTCAAGGCCATCACTGCGGAAGTGGGTGCCAGCCTGGTGGTAGACCAGCCCATCGTCGAGTTTGAATAAGCACGTCACCATGGCTGAGATCGATATCGAGGCTCTGGCGGGGGGTATTCGCGCCGGCGAGCGCCGCGCTCTGGCGCGGGGCATCACCCTGGTGGAGTCCACCCGCCGCGACCACCGGCTGCTGGCCAATGCCCTGCTGGAGAGCCTGGCCCAATACGCGGGAGACTCGGTGCGCCTGGGCATCACCGGGGTGCCGGGAGTGGGCAAATCCACCTTTATCGAGGCCTTCGGCACCCACGTCATCGACCGTGGCCACCGGGTGGCTGTGTTGGCGGTGGACCCCAGCTCCTCCATCAGCGGCGGCTCCATTCTCGGCGACAAAACCCGGATGGAGCAATTGTCGCGCCGGGAAGAGGCCTATATCCGCCCCTCTCCCGCGGGCAAGACCCTGGGGGGGGTGGCGCGCCGCACTCGGGAAACCCTGCTCCTGTGCGAGGCCGCGGGCTATGATGTGATTATCGTCGAGACCGTTGGTGTGGGGCAGTCGGAAACCATGGTCTCGGAAATGACGGATATGTTCCTGCTGTTGCTGCTCCCCGGCGGTGGCGACGAGCTGCAGGGCATGAAGCGGGGCATCACCGAACTGGCCGACCTGATACTGGTGAACAAGGCCGACGGCGACCAGCGGGCCACCGCCAACCACACCGTATCCGACTACCGTTCCGCACTGCAATTCCTGTCCCGCAAGCACCACAATTGGGAGCCCAGGGTGCAGCCGTGCTCGGCCATTGGCAACCAGGGTATTACCGACGTCTGGCAACAGGTGCTGGACTTTGCCGCCGCCCTCAAGGACAGCGGCGAGTGGCACAAGCGCCGCTCGCGCCAGGCGCTGGACTGGCTGTGGCGGGAGGTTTCCGACAGTTTACTGGCGGATCTCAAGGCCAACGCGCAACTCAAGACCCAACTGCCACGAATTCAGGATGCAGTGGTGGCTGGCGACAAGCCGCCCACGGTTGCCGCCCTGGAGATCGTGGATCTGTACAAGCAATCGAGAGAGAGACCATTGCCATGATAGGTAAACTGAACCACGTCGCCATTGTCGTCCCCGACCTGGCGGAAGCCGCCGCCAAATACCGGGACACCCTGGGAGCCACCGTGTCCGAGCCCCTGGATCTCCCCGACCACGGGGTAACCACGGTGTTTGTCGAGCTGCCCAACACCAAGATCGAACTCCTCCACCCCCTGGGTGAGGATTCCACCATCGCCAAGTTCCTCGCCAACAATCCCGGCGGTGGCATGCACCACGTGTGCTACGAAGTGGAAGACATCTATGCCGCCCGGGAAAAACTCCTCGCCGACGGCGTGCGCATCACCGGCACCGGGGAGCCCAGAATCGGCGCCCACGGCAAGCCGGTACTGTTTCTCCACCCCAAGGACTTTTACGGCACCCTGGTGGAAATCGAGCAGGTGTGAAACCATTTGTCAGCGGGGCTTCCCTCCCCCTGTGCACCACAAGCCCTGTGCGGCAACTGACAAATAAAAAACCCCGGCTGTGGGCAGCCGGGGTTTTTTCATTGCCGGTCCATGGTCAGAATGTGATGACTCCTGCATTCTTTTCCAGCACCTTGGGGCCTACCCCTTTCACCTGGGCCACATCCTCCAGGGTCTTGAAAGGGCCGTGTTGCTCCCGGTAGGCGACGATGGCCTGGGAGAGTTTTTCCCCGACACCCTTCACCGCAGCGGCAATCTCGGCCGCGGAGGCCGTGTTGATATTGACCGTGGCGGCCGCCTGCCCGCCCCCCGAGTCCTGGGCATGGACAGGGCCATACCAGGCAAACAGGGCAAGCAGCAGCGAGGTGAGGAAAAAATAACGACGGAAAAGCCGTGAGGTATCCATAACACAATCTCCTTTTAGGTAATGGACAGTTGAACAGCGGGGACATCCGGAACCCGCACTTCAATGATGGCCAATTTCCTCCAGGATGGCAAGCAGGGCCCGGTGGGGATCGGCGGCCGCGGTTATCGGACGGCCAATCACCAGCTGGCTGCTCCCCGCGGCCAGGGCCTCCCCCGGGGTCATGATCCGCACCTGATCGTTGGCGGCGCTGGCGGCAGGCCTGATTCCAGGGGTTACCCGCATAAAGTCCGCGCCGCAGTGGCTGGCCACGGCACCCGCCTCCATGGCTGAGCAAACCACACCCTGCAGGCCACTGGCCCGCGCCAGCTCCGCCAGGGTCAGCACCTGTTCGCCGGGGGAGGCCGCAATGCCAATCTCGGCAAGATCGGTTTCGCCCATGCTGGTGAGCACCGTCACCCCAATCAGCAGGGTACTGGAGCCCATCCCCTGCAACTGGCTGGCGGCGGCAGCCATCATCCGGCTGCCGCCGGATGCATGCACATTGACCATCCACACCCCCAGGTCCGCTGCGGCCGCCACCGCCCTGGCAGTGGTGTTGGGAATATCGTGAAATTTGAGATCGAGAAAAATATCAAAACCCTTGTTGACCAGGGCAGTCACCAGTCCGGGGCCCTCCCGGGTGAACAATTCCTTGCCCACTTTGAGTCGGCACAGGCCCGGATCGAGCTGAGCCGCGAGATCCAGGGCACTGCCCCCGCGATCAAAATCCAGGGCGACGATAACAGGTGGTGTCGCAGAGTCTGCTGGGGCAATCTTGCTTATCATCACTTAGCAATTCCTGTGGTGAAAATATCATTGGAGCCTTACTGGCCGCGTCTCAGCCGGCGATTTTCCCCCCGCACCTTGAGTATCAGCGGCAGACTGGCGAGCATGCCCAGCGCCAGGCCACAAACCAGGGCCAGAATCAGCCACAGCCCCAGGGGCAACTGGCCCAGGGGAAAGCCCAGCAGGCTCAAGGTCACGGGCTGCGGGTTGTCCTGGGCAATCCACAGGCCGAGAAAGGCGCAAATCAGTATTGTCAGCACCAGGACAATTGTTTTCAGCTGCTTCATCCCAAGCTCCTAAATAGCCGTGACAAAAAAAGCGGCAAGGGGGTTTCACCTTGCCGCTCAGGGTTTTTCCGGGTGTCAGTGAAACCCTATTTCAGGCTGTCGTTTACCCTGTCCTTCAGATCCTTGCCGGGCTTGAAGTAGGGGACATACTTGCCAGTCAGTTCCACGGAATCACCGGTTTTCGGGTTCCGGCCCATGCGCGGGGCGCGATAGTGGAGACAAAAACTGCCAAAGCCCCGGACTTCGATGCGCTGGTTGTGAACCAGGGCCTGGGTCATTTTTTCGAGGATCATCTTTACAGCGAGCTCCACATCCCTGGGGGGAAGCTGTTCCTGCTGCCGGGCAATACGTTCAATCAATTCTGACTTGGTCATAACGGATTGTGCCTGTCATGGGAAAACGGGCAGCCGAGCTGCCCGTGTCCGGGTTTACTTGTCGCGACCTTCCATTTGCGCCTTGATCAGGTCGCCGATGGTGGTGGGCGCGATTGCCTCTGCTTCCTGCTTTTTCAGGTCGCGGACAGCAGTCTTCTCTTCTTCCATGTCCTTGGCTTTGATGGACAGGCCGATCTGACGGTTCTTGCGGTCGACATTGATCACCTTGACTTCGACTTCGTCACCGACATTGAGGGCGTTTCTGGCGTCCTCAACCCGGTCGCGGGAAATCTCGGAGGCCTTGAGGACACCTTCGATCTCGCCGTCCAGGGTGATAACTGCAGCCTTGGCATCCACTTCCTTGACCACACCCTTGACGATGGCACCCTTGTCGTTCTGGCTGACATAGGCGGTGAAAGGATCATCGGCAAGCTGTTTGACGCCCAGGGAAATGCGCTCGCGCTCGGGGTCGATGGCCAGGATAACGGTATCCAGTTCGTCGCCCTTCTTGAAGTTGCGCACCGCTTCTTCGCCGTTGTCGTTCCAGGACAGGTCGGAAAGGTGAACCAGGCCGTCGATACCGCCATCCAAACCGATAAAGATACCGAAGTCGGTGATGGACTTGATGGTACCGGAGATCTTGTCGCCCTTGCTGTGCTTGGCGCCAAAATCATCCCAGGGGTTGGAGTGGCACTGTTTGATGCCCAGGGAGATGCGACGGCGCTCTTCGTCGATATCCAGGATCATCACATCCACTTCGTCACCCAGCTGAACAACCTTGGAGGGGTGGATGTTCTTGTTGGTCCAATCCATTTCGGAGACGTGCACCAGACCCTCGACGCCGTCTTCCAGCTCGGCAAAGCAGCCGTAGTCGGTGAGGTTGGTGACCCGTGCCCGCACCTTGGTGCCCTCGGGGTAGCGGCCCTTGATGTCGGCCCAGGGATCTTCGCCCATCTGCTTGAGGCCAAGGGAAACCCGGTTGCGCTCGCGGTCGAACTTGAGCACCTTGACATCGATCTCATCGCCGACATTGACGATTTCACTGGGGTGCTTGATGCG
>CAZWUP010000236.1:0-4687 GCA_964637045.1 uncultured Porticoccaceae bacterium
CTTGTACCCCCGCGGCGACATTCCCGTCCACTGGCGAAAGGCCCGGGTGAAGGAGCGGGCCTCAGAGAAGCCGACGATTTCCGAGACTTTCTCCACCGGCAGGTTGTCGTCCATCAGACGGCGAATGGCGGTCTCCCGGCGGATGTCGTCCTTGATCTTCTGGTAGCTGGTGCCCGCCGCCTTGAGCTGCCGGTACAGGGTTTGCGGACTGATACCCAGCAGCTCGGCAAGTTTTTCCAGACGGGGAAACACCAGGGTGCCGGGACTTGCGGATTCCACGATACGTTCGATCTGGCGCTCCAGGCTGTTGTCCATACCGGGTATGGTCATCACATCCGCGGGGGCGTTGCGGGCGTAGTAGTCCACCTCCGCCAGGCTTCTCACCAGTGGGCGGTCCAGATAGTGGGCATCAAACACCAGGCGGTCCTCGGCGCAGCCGTACCTCAGGGTGCCGGGGAACATCACCTGCAACTCGTCGTGATGAGCGGGGGGATCGAAGCTGAAGCGGGTTTCCCGCAGGCGGATGGCGTCGCCGATACACCAGCTGGGAAAGCGGTGCCAGATTACCAGCAGGAACTCCCGCAGAAAGTGATCCGGGTCCAGCTCCGGTGAGCGGTGGGCGATACTGAAAATGGCCCGACCGCCGACCGTGGTCACCCCCATCTCGATATCGGCACTGAGCAGGCGGTAAAAATCCACCGCCCGCGCCAACAACTCCCCCAAAGTTCGGCTATGCTTGACCAGGTCGCACATGGTCTTGAAGGCCCCGACCCGACAGGGCTCCCGGCTGAACCCCATAAACTCGTCCCCCAGCTCCAGCTGAACATTTTTGAACAGCCGCGCCACCTGATCCGTGTGCACCCGCCGCTGGCTGTCGGTCACCGCCTGGGGGTTGATACCGGCACCAATCAACAGGCGCTCGCGGCTGTGGCCGTCGTCGCCGATGGCCCGCATCGATGCCAGCACGTGGTGGATGCAAATGGTCGCCATTGCAGTCGTCCTTTTCGGTGAAGATTTACGCGAATAATACACCCTATGGCCTACAAACTGATTTATTTTGTGAGTTTTGCTGATCAAATGTGTCCTTTCATTCTCGCCCCGGGACGGGTATGGTTTGGCCTCTTGATACCACTGTGATTAACAGTGTTTTACGTTGCAAAACCATGAACATAGCCTGATGACGGCCGCCGCAGCCCAAGAACAACCCGCGGCCGGCGCGATCATCAGTATTCACTGCCGATTTGACACCCTTGAGGGAGACCCCGCCCATGACCGACTTTCCGAAGAAATCCCTGGCCGACTGGCAACAGGCCGCCGAAAAGGAACTCCGCGGCAAGCCCCTTGACTCCCTGGTGTGGGAGACCCCCGAGGGCATTCCCGTCAAACCCCTGTATACGGCGGAAGATACCGCCGGCATCCCCAACCTGGACTCCCTCCCCGGTTTTGCCCCCTTTATGCGCGGCCCCAGGGCCACCATGTACTCGGCCCGTCCCTGGACAGTGCGCCAGTACGCCGGCTTCTCCACCGCCGAGGAGTCCAACGCCTTCTACAAGCGCAACCTCGCCGCCGGCCAGCAGGGCCTGTCGGTGGCCTTCGACCTCGCCACCCACCGGGGCTACGACTCCGACCACGAGCGGGTGGTGGGCGATGTGGGCAAGGCCGGTGTCGCCATCGACACCGTGGAGGACATGAAGATCCTCTTCGCCGACATCCCCCTCGACCAGGTGTCCGTGTCCATGACCATGAACGGCGCCGTGCTGCCGGTGATGGCCATGTACATCGTCGCCGCCGAGGAGCAGGGCGTGACCCCCGACAAGCTGGCGGGCACCCTGCAGAACGACATCCTCAAAGAGTTCATGGTGCGCAACACCTATATCTATCCGCCGGCGCCGTCCATGCGCATCGTCTCGGATATCATCGGCTACACCGCCGACTTCATGCCCAAGTTCAACTCCATCTCCATCTCCGGCTACCACATGCAGGAAGCCGGCGCCACCAACGTCCAGGAACTGGCCTTCACCATCGCCGACGGCATCGAGTACGTGCGCACCGCCATCGAGAGCGGCCTGGACGTGGACAAGTTCGCCCCGCGCCTGTCGTTCTTCTTCGCCATCGGCATGAACTTCTTCATGGAGATCGCCAAGCTGAGGGCCGCCCGCATCCTCTGGGCCACCCTGATGAAGGCGAAGTTCGACCCCAAGAACCCCCAGTCCCTGATGCTGCGCACCCACTGCCAGACCTCCGGGGTGAGCCTCACCAGCAAGGACCCCTACAACAACATCATGCGCACCACGGTGGAGGCCATGTCGGCGGTGCTCGGCGGCACCCAGTCCCTGCACACCAATGCCTTCGACGAGGCCCTGGCCCTGCCCACCGAGTTCTCCGCCCGCATTGCCCGCAACACCCAGCTGGTGATTCAGGAGGAGACCGGCATCACCAAGGTGGTGGATCCCCTGGCCGGCTCCTACTACATCGAGTCCCTCACCAACCAGCTGGTGGAGGAGGCGCGTAAGATCATCGATGAGGTCGAAGCCCTGGGCGGCATGACCAAGGCGGTGGAGTCGGGGATGCCCAAACTGCGCATCGAGGAGGCCGCCGCCCAGCGTCAGGCCCGCATCGACCGCAAGGAGGAGATCATCGTCGGGGTCAACAAATACCAGCTCGCCGTAGAGCCGGACGTCGACGTCCTGGATATCGACAACAGCGCGGTGCGCACCTCCCAGATTGCCCGTCTCAAGCAGGTTCGCGACGGCCGCGACGAGGCCGCCTGTCAGGCCGCCCTGGACGCCCTCACCGCCGCCGCCAAATCCGGTGACGGCAACCTGCTGGCATTTGCCGTCGATGCGGCCCGGGCCAGGGCCAGTGTGGGCGAGATTTCCGACGCCCTGGAAAAGGTCTACGACCGCCACCGCGCCGTACAGCGCACCATTAGCGGAGTCTACGGCTCCGCCTACGAAGGAGATGCCATGTTCAGCGCCATCCAGGCGGAAGTGGAAGCCTTCGCCACCGAACACGGCCGCCGCCCGCGGATGCTGGTGGCCAAGATGGGCCAGGACGGCCACGACCGGGGCGCCAAGGTGATCGCCACCGCCTTTGCCGATATCGGCTTCGATGTGGATATCAGCCCCATGTTCCAGACCCCCGCCGAGGCCGCCCGCCAGGCGGTGGAAAACGACGTCCATGTGGTGGGTGTGTCCTCCCAGGCGGCCGGTCACAAGACCCTGGTGCCCCAGTTGATCGCCGAACTGAAGGCCCAGGGCGCCGGCGACATCCTGGTGGTGGTGGGCGGCGTGATTCCCCCCAAGGACTACGCAGACCTCAAGGCCGGCGGTGTGGCCGCCGTCTACGGGCCCGGTACCAATATCCCGGAAGCGGCCAGCGAAGTGCTTGAGCTGCTTAACAAGAAACTTGCCTAACTGACAGAAAAATCAGGAAATCACTATGCACGAGATCATCAAGCAGTTGGAAGCCAAACGCGAGAAGGCCCGCCAGGGCGGCGGCCTGAAGCGAATTCAGGGCCAGCACGCCAAGGGCAAGCTGTCCGCCCGTGAGCGGGTGGAGCTGTTCCTCGACCCCGGCTCCTTCGAAGAGTGGGACATGTTTGTCGAGCACCGCTGCACCGACTTTGATATGGAGAAGGAGCACGTCCCCGGCGACGGCGTGGTCACCGGCTACGGCACTGTCAACGGTCGCCTGGTCTTTGTCTTCAGCCAGGACTTCACCGTCTTCGGCGGCTCGTTGTCGGAAACCCACGCGGAGAAGATCTGCAAGGTGATGGACCAGGCGATGAAAGTGGGCGCGCCGGTGATCGGCCTCAACGACTCCGGCGGCGCCCGCATCCAGGAGGGGGTGGCCTCCCTGGGTGGCTATGCCGACGTGTTCCAGCGCAATGTGATGGCGTCCGGGGTGATCCCGCAGATTTCCATGATCATGGGCCCCTGTGCCGGTGGCGCTGTGTACTCCCCGGCGATGACCGACTTTATCTTTATGGTGAAGGACAGCTCCTACATGTTTGTCACCGGTCCCGACGTGGTCAAGACCGTGACCCACGAGACCGTCACCGCGGAGCAGCTGGGTGGTGCCGTCACCCACACCAGCAAGTCCGGGGTTGCCGACCTGGCCTTTGAAAACGATGTCGAAGCCCTGCTGATGCTGCGCCGGTTCATCAATTACCTGCCCGCCAACAACACCGAGAAACCCCCGGTGTGGCCCACCGACGACACCGCGGATCGCATGGACATGTCCCTGGACACCCTGATCCCCAACGACCCCAACAAGCCCTACGACATGAAGGAGCTGATCTACAAGCTGGCGGACGAACACGAATTTTTCGAAATCCAGCCCGACTACGCCCGCAACATCATCACCGGCTTTGTGCGCATGGAAGGCTCCACCGTAGGGGTGGTGGCCAACCAGCCGATGGTGCTGGCGGGCTGTCTGGACATCGACTCCTCCAAGAAGGCCGGCCGCTTTGTGCGTTTCTGTGACGCCTTCAATATCCCCATCCTCACCCTGGTGGATGTCCCCGGCTTTATGCCCGGCACCTCCCAGGAGTACGGCGGCATCATCAAGCACGGCGCCAAACTGCTCTACGCCTATGCCGAAGCCACGGTGCCCAAGGTCACCGTGATCACCCGCAAGGCCTACGGCGGCGCCTACGACGTGATGAGCTCCAAGCACCTGCGGG
>CAZWUP010000237.1:0-2079 GCA_964637045.1 uncultured Porticoccaceae bacterium
CGCCCCTCGTTATACTCGGGGCTCACTCGCAATGACAGGAGGGGGGTAGCTTCTTTGCTGGCCCCTCGTTGTACCGGGGGCTCACTCGCAATGACAGAGGGGCTAACGTCTTCGCCGCCCCTCCTTGTACCTGGGGCTCACTCGCAATGACAAATGATCAGAGCCTCCCTGGCCATAAGGTCAGATGCAGGGCAAAGCCCCACCGCCAAATCCGCAATCGCCACCGCCAAAGGTGTACCACCGGGGCCAAACCGGGTAATCTTTGCGCTCCTGCGTTGCTGATGACTTGCCGCCCACACCCCCCGGTCGGCACAGAAAATAGCCAAAAATACCCATAAGGAGTCCCATGGCCATATCCCTCCCCGACGGCGCCCCCGCCGAGACACCCGTAGCCAATCCGTGGACGGTATTTATCACCCTGTTGATCGGCTGCTTTATCACCATTGAAGCGGCGGCCTTCCAGGCCCCCGCCATGCCCTCCATCGCCCGGCACTTTGGCGTCAACGAGGACGTTACGGCGCTGATCATCCTGCTCTACTACCTGGGCCTGGTGGTGTTCAGCCCGGTGTTTGGCCGCATTGCCGACCGCTTCGGCCGCAAGCGGGTGATTGTCAACGGCCTGGCCCTGTTTGCCGCCTCCGAGTTTATGGCCGCCCTGGCGCCCAACTTTACCCTGCTGCTGATTGCCCGGTTTTTCCAGGGTTTTGCGGTGGCCTGCATCCTGCCGGTGGTGCTGTCCTATGTGGCCTACCTGTTCCCCCCGGAAAAGCGCGGCATGCCCCTGGGGGTGATGGCGTTTTCCATGTCCCTGGGTGCCACCAGCGGCGCCATTATCGGCGGCCTGATGATCGACTTTTTCGGCTGGCGCTCGATTTACTGGGTGAGCGGCGTAATGGCCCTGGTGGGCCTGGCCCTGGTGATGTGGCGCACCCCGGAGACCCCGCTGTCCAAGCAGGCCTACAAGCTGGACATGCCCGGCACCCTGTTGTTGATGATCAGCATCGGCACCCTGCTGTCGGTGCCCACCTGGGTGAGCAAGTTCGGTTTTGCCTCCCTGGAGACAATGGCCTCACTGGTGGTGGGCCTCGGTGGCCTGGTGCTGCTGTGGCATATCGAGAAAAAGGCGGTGGCGCCGGTGCTGGACACCAGCATCCTGCGCAACCGGGCCTTTTTGCTGCCGGGCTTTATCTACATTCTGTTTTTGATCTGCCACGGCGGCTCCATCTATTCCCTGGCCTTTTTTGTCAGCGGTCGCCCCGAGGGCACCGCCGCCCAGGTGGGCCTGGTCAACACCTTTGTGTTTGGCTTCAGCATGACCGCCGGCCTCATCAGCGGCAAACTGATCGACCGCTTCAACGAGCGCTCGGTGGTGATCGCCATTATTTTTGTGATGATCAGCGGCCTGCTGCTTTACACCACCATTGATATGAGCACCCCGCTGTGGCTGATCATCACCATTGCCTCGGTGCTGGGTTTTGCCCAGGGCATGAAGGGCCCGGCCATCACCAAGCTGGCCCTGAAGGCCATTCCCGGCAACAAGATGGGCACCGGCAGCGGGCTGTTTTCGATGATGCGGGATTTCGGCACCCCGGCCGGGGTGTCCATCGGCCTGGCGCTGTTTACCGCCCAGCGGCTGGCGGCCACCGAAGTCTCCCTCACCGAGGAGGCCGGCAACCTGGGGCTGGAGCAGAACTATGTGGTGCAGCTCAAGGACGCCTACCAGCTGGGCAGTGCCGAGGGCTTTCCGGAGCTGGGGCTGAGGCTGTCCGAGCTGGGCAGCAGCTATGAGCTGGTTACCGCGCCGGCCCGGATCGACGGCCTCGCCACCGCCCTGCCAACGGTGGGCATGATCCTTATCGGGGTGATCGCCGCGGCCCTGCTTCTCGCCCTGTGGCTGCCCAAAACCAGCCAGCAGATCGCCGATCACTGAAGGAGGCTCTGACTGGCCCGAATGGCGGGTTATGCAAACACCCCCCGGCGTGAATGTCGGGTTACGCAAACAGCGCTAACCCGACCTACCCTGACTGGTTACCGCGCCGGCCCGGATCGACGGCCTCGCCACCGCCCTGCCAACGGTGG
>CAZWUP010000237.1:2179-4686 GCA_964637045.1 uncultured Porticoccaceae bacterium
CCCCCCGGCGTGAATGTCGGGTTACGCAAACAGCGCTAACCCGACCTACCCTGACGTCAATGGCACTGACGCTGGTCCTTGGCGCCAAGGCCATGCCGACGAGCTACAAACCGAGGCGGCGGACGATGTCCGCCTGCCACTGGCTCGGCAGCCTGCCCGCCAGCTGCGCCTCCCAGCGGGCCACCAGGTCCGCCACTGCGGGGATGTCGTCGATCAGCCCGGCGCTGTGGCCGGCGCTCCACACCGTCTTCCAGGCTTTCACCCCCTCCGGCAGATCGGGGCGATGGCGGCCCTTGGGGGGCGGCAGGTGGTCTGGGTCGAGGCCGTTGGCGCGAATGCTCGGCTTCAGCCAGTTGGCGGTAAGGCCGGCGATGGCCTCGCTCTCGACGATATCGCCGCTGCCCGCCGCCACCACCATGGCCTTGTAGTCCTCCGGTGCCGCGGACTCCCGGGTGGCCACGAAGCGGGTGCCCATGCACACCATATCCGCACCCAGGGCGAGAGCGCCGAGAATCCCCTCCGGGGTGGCAATCCCCCCCGCCAGCACGATGAGGCCAGCGAATTTTTTGCGCACCTGGGGCAGAAAGGCAAAGGGGGACAGGGCGCCATTGTGGCCCCCGGCGCCGGCACAGGTGAGCATCAGGCCGTCCACCCCGGCGGCAATGGCCTTGTCGGCGTGGGCCAGGGTCACCACATCGTGGATGATGCGCCCGCCCCAGTTGTGGACCCGCCCCGCCAGTTCCGCCGGATCGCCGATGCTGCTCAGCACAGGGGCACCCGCGCCCGCTCACAGAGGTCGACACGCTCCCGGTAGCCATCGGCGTTGATGGCGTTGGCATTGATGTTGACGCAGTAGGGGGCGAAGCCCAAACCGGCGGTGTTCTGGGCCTGTTCGGCGGCGGCCATCTCCTCCAACCAAATAGCCAATTGTTCCACACTGCGGGGATTGCCCAGCTGAAAGGCCCCCACCACTCCGGCCCTGGAGCAGGCGGCAGCCAGCGCCTGGGACGACACCAAAAACATGGGGGCCTGGAGGACAGGCAGGCGCAGCTGGTCAAGGGCAGTGGCTAAATTCACGGCAACTCCGATGGCTTGATTTGGTCAGTACAGGCTGAATACCAGGTACACCGCCAGCAACACCACCACCCAGGTGACCACACTGCCGGTGGGCCAGGTGCGGGCAAGCATGCCGTCGGGGCCGTGGTGGTGGCTGATATAGGCGAGGACCCTGGTCACCCCCCGGCTGGCCGCGGCGCGCACCGCGCCGTCGCCGCGCGCGATGACAGCGGCGGATTTGCCCACCACCAGCACCATCAGGCGGCGGTAGAACCAGTCCACGTCCAGGCTCAGGGTCAGGGTGCGCTTCATCAGCGGCAGCAGGGCAAAAAACGCGAAGCCGGCGAACAGCAGCAGCTGGAACTGGGTCACCAGGTGCTCCCAGGTGTAGGGCTGGTAGTCCACCGGGTAGGGCAGAATGCTGTACAGGGCCTGGGGGTAGAGGCCGATGGCCAGGCACAGGAAGGAGAACAGCCACATTGCCCAGCGCATGGTGGGCGCAGGGTCCGGCGGCCGCAGCCCGGAATCCCTCTGGAAAAACACAAACCAGGGAAACTTGATGCCGGCGTGGAGAAACACCCCCGCCGAGGCCGCCAGCAGCAGAAACCACACCAGGGTCAGCCCCTGGTAGGCCGCCGCCGAGGTCTCCAGGGACTTGGTGACAAAGCCGGAGGTAAAGGGAAAGGACGAAATCGCCAGGGCGCCGATAATGCCGTTGATGGCGGTCGCCGGCATGGTCTGGAACAGGCCGCCGAGATCGGTGCACTTGCGCTTGCCGGTCATCAGCAGCACGCTGCCGGCGGACATCAGCAACAGCGCCTTGTAGATGATATGGGCAAAGGCGTGGGCCGCCGCGCCGTTGAGGGCCAGCTCGGTGCCGATGCCGATGGCGGTGACCATAAAGCCCACCTGGTTGACGATGCTGTAGGCGAGGATCCGCCGCATGTCATTTTCCAGCAGGGCGTAGATGATGCCGTAGAACACCATGTAGAGACCGATATAGATCAGGATCTCGGTGCCCGGAAAGCCCACCAGCAGGGCGAACACCGCGGTCTTGGTGGTAAAGGCGGAGAGGAACACCATGCCGCTGGGGCTGGCCTCCGGGTAGGCGTCGGCAATCCACGCCGACAGCGGCGGCGCCCCGGCGTTGATCAGGAATCCGGCAAGAATCAGCCAGGTGGCGACGCTGTCGGCGGTCATGGTGGTAAAGGCGGTGGAGCCGGTCTCCACCACATAGGCCACGATGCCGGTCATCAGGATCACCCCGCCCAGCAGGTGCACCAGCACATAGCGGATACTGGCCTGGTAGGCCTTGGGGTTTTGCGGCCCGTTGGCCCACAGCACCAGGGTGGAACCCAGGGCCATCATCTCCCAGAAGACAAACAGGGTGATGAGGTCGCCGGCGAAGGTGACGCCAATGGCGGACCCGGCATAGGCGAAGGCCGCCACCA
>CAZWUP010000238.1:0-4684 GCA_964637045.1 uncultured Porticoccaceae bacterium
AGGTGGTGGCGCTGGACATGCCGATGGCGGTTTCCAGCTTGTTGGAAACCCCCATAAAAGGGCACAGGCCCAGGAACTGGACCAACACGAAGTTGTTCACCAGCACGGCGCTGAGAAGTATGACGGCGATTTCCTGCATGTCCGGGTTCCTGTCGGTCTCGCGCGATTATCGGCGATGGCCGCTTATTAAGAAAATGTGAAATGCTGATATCAGTCAGTGGTTTTGTCGATAACGGGGTTTGGTTTCACGTTGCACGTGGTTCGACCTCCAGCCTCCAGCGCGACTGACCGCCATGGAGGGCGGAAATGCCGATCACGACACCCGCATCCCCGGCACGGCTCCGGAATCCGGTTCCAGCAAATAGATCCCCTGGTTGTCGCCGGCGGCGAGAACCATGCCCTCCGACAGGCCAAAGCGCATCTTGCGGGGGGCCAGGTTGGCGACCATCACCGTCAAACGCCCCTCCAGGGATTCTGGCTGGTAGGAAGCCTTGATGCCGGAAAACACGGTGCGGGTTTCACCCCCCAGGTCGAGGGTGAGTTGCAGGAGCTTGTCGGCACCCGCCACGGCTGACGCCTTGACGATCCTGGCCACCCGCAGATCCACCTTGGCGAAGTCGTCGAAGCCGATCTCCGGGGCGATGGGGTCGTCCGCCAGGGGGCCGCTGGCCGCCGGGGCGGGGGCCGCCGCCACTGGCGTTGCCTGGGTATCGATCATGGCATTCACCTTGTCCTTCTCCACCCGCTGCATCAGGGGCTTGAAGGTGTTGATTGGATGGTCCAGCAGCGGAGTGATGGCACCTTCCCAGCTCAGGCTGTCGTTGAGGAAAATTTCCACCTCCGCGGCCATGGCGGGGAGCACCGGCTTGAGGTAGATCATCAACACCCGGAACAGGTTGAGGCCCAGGGAGCAGATGGCCAGCACCTCGGCGTCCCGGCCCTCCTGTTTGGCGAGTTTCCAGGGTTCGCGGGCGGCGATATATTCATTGGCGGCGTCGGCGATGGCCATGATCTCCCGCACTGCGCGGCCAAATTCCCGCTTTTCGTAGGCGTCGGCGATGGTGTCCGCGGCGCCCACCGCCCGCTGCCACAGGGCGGGCTCGGCAATGTCCGCCGCCAGCTTGCCGTCACCGATGAACTTGGCGCAGCGGCTGGCGATGTTGACCACCTTGCCCACCAGGTCGCTGTTGACCTTGTGGATGAAATCGTCGAGGTTGAGGTCGAGATCCTCAACACTGGCTGACAGCTTGGCGGCAAAGTAATAGCGCAGGTACTCGGGGTTCAGGTGGTCCAGGTAGCTGCGGGCGTTGATGAAGGTGCCCCGGGATTTGGACATCTTCTTGCCGTTGACGGTCAGAAAGCCGTGGACGCAGACCTGGGTGGGGGTGCGGTAACCGGCGCTGCTGAGCATGGCGGGCCAGAACAGGGCGTGGAAATTGACGATATCCTTGCCGATAAAGTGGTACAGCTCGGCGCTGGAGTCGGCGCGCCAGAAGCGGTCGAAATCCAGCCCCTGGCGGTCGCAGAGGTTCTTGAAGCTGGCCATGTAGCCGATGGGGGCATCCAGCCACACGTAAAAATACTTGCCCGGGGCGTCGGGGATCTCAAAGCCAAAGTAGGGCGCATCGCGGCTGATATCCCATTCCTGAAGGCCGCCCTCCAGCCACTCGTTGAGCTTGTTGGCGATCTCCGGGGCCACATGGCCGGCGCGGGTCCAGGCCTTGAGGAAGTCGCTGAATTCCGGCAGCTTGAAAAAGTAGTGGGTGGACTCCTTTTTCACCGGCGTGGCGCCGGAAATGGCCGACCTGGGGTTGATGAGGTCGGCGGGGCTGTAGGTGGCGCCGCAGGCCTCGCAGTTGTCCCCGTACTGGTCGTCCGCCTCGCACACCGGGCAGCTGCCCTTGATATAGCGGTCCGCCAGGAACAGCTGCTTCTCCGGGTCGAAGGCCTGGACGATATCCCGGGTGGCGATGTGATTGTTGGTCACCAGGGCCTTGTAGATTTTCTCCGAGAAGTAGCGGTTCTCCTCGGAGTGGGTGGAGTGGTAGTTGTCGAAGGCGATGTGAAAATCCCGGAAATCCGCGGTGTGGCTGGCCTTCACCTGTTCGATCAGGGCCTCGGGGGTGATGCCCAGCTGTTCGGCCTTGAGCATGATCGCGGTGCCGTGGGCGTCGTCGGCGCACACGTAGTAGCACTCGTTGCCCCGCAGGCGCTGAAAGCGGGCCCAGATGTCGGTCTGGATATACTCCACCATATGGCCCAGGTGGATATCCCCGTTGGCATAGGGGAGGGCGCTGGTGACGAGAATCTGGCGTGGGGCGGTCATGGCGGGTGGAAATCTCCGGAACTGGGTTTGGCGAAGCTGGGCAGCGGCCCGGCTAATGCCGTGAAAAGTGCGCAACTATAGCGGTTTTGGCCGTCTTTTTCATCCTTAAGGACGATCGCGGGCAGCGCCAGGGGGGCTCCAGGTCGGCTGTGGCTGGTGACGCCGGGGCAGCAACGGCAAATCCCGCCGTGCTATGCTCCCTGCACAACAGGAAACCACCGGGACCAGCAGTCTTGAGCCAGTACTTGCTTGTAATCGACCAGGGCACCACCAGCACCAGGGCGGTGATTTTCACCGCCGGGGGCGAGGTGGTCAGCATTGCCCAGCGGGAATTTGCCCAGCATTTTCCCCGCGACGGCTGGGTGGAGCACGACCCCGACGACCTCTGGCAAACCAGCCTCCAGTGCTGCCGCCAGGTGTTGGCGCAAACCGGTATCGGGGCCGACAGGATCGCCGCCCTGGGCATCACCAACCAGCGGGAGACCACCCTGGTGTGGGACAGGCACACCGGCGAGCCCATCGCCAGGGCCATCGTCTGGCAGGATCGGCGCACCGCGGACCACTGTCAGGAGCTGCTGGCCGCCGGCTGGTCGTCACACGTGCAGGACAAAACCGGCCTCTTGCTGGACCCCTACTTTTCCGCCACCAAATTGCACTGGCTGCTGGATCAGGTGCCCGGCGCCCGTCGGCGGGCGGAAGCCGGCGAGCTGCTGTTTGGCACCGTCGATACCTGGCTGATCTGGAATCTCACCGGCGGCCGGGTGCACGCCACCGACGCCACCAATGCCTCCCGCACCCTGCTGTTCAATATCCACAGCCAGCAGTGGGACGATGACCTGCTGGCACTTTTCGCCGTCCCCAAGGCCATGTTGCCCCGGGTGCTGGACAGCGCCGCCCCCTTTGGCGACACCGTCGCCGGGTTGCTGGGTCACGCCATCCCCATCGCCGGGGTGGCGGGGGATCAGCAGGCGGCGCTGTTCGGCCAGGCCTGTTTTGCCCCGGGGATGGTCAAGAGCACCTATGGCACCGGCTGCTTCATGGTGGTCAATACCGGGGCGACGGCGATTCAATCCACCAATCGCCTGCTCACCACCGTGGCCTATCGCCTCGGCGGCGAGGTCACCTATGGACTGGAGGGCAGCATCTTCATGGCGGGGGCCACCATCCAGTGGTTGCGGGACGGCCTGCGCCTGATCGACCATGCGGGGGAAAGCCTGGAGCTGGCCGCCAGCGCCGGGGTTCATCACGCGGTGTACCTGGTGCCTGCCTTTACCGGCCTGGGGGCCCCCCACTGGGATCCCAAAGCGCGGGGCGCCATTGTCGGTCTGACCCGGGATACCGGCATTGCCGAGATTGTCAGCGCCGGTCTGCAGTCCGTGGCCTACCAGACCCGGGACCTGCTGACGGCAATGCTGGCGGACGGGGTCGAGGGCCTCGCCACGCTGAGGGTGGACGGCGGGATGGTGGTCAACGACTGGCTGGTGCAGTTTCTCTCGGACATGCTGGGGGTGGAGGTGGATCGGCCCGCGGTGACTGAAACCACCGCCCTGGGGGCAGCCATGCTGGCTGGTTTACAGGTGGGTATTTACAGTTCCCTGGCGGAGCTTCGCGAACTCTGGCAACCTGAGCGCCGCTTTACCCCGGTCATGGATGCAGCGGTGGCGGACAACCTCTATCAGGGGTGGCTCAGGGCCGTGGCCGGCATCCGCCAGATCGCCGAGGCGATCGACTGAGGGTGTGGCCACGACAGTCGCAAGGGGCCGGCGTGGGGTCGCCGGCCGGGAGAAGGATCATGTCTCTACTCAATAACAAGTGGCTGGTGAGCGCCGTAGCCGGCGCCGCCGTGCTGGTGCTGATGGCGTCGGTGTTGATCCTTGTCAGCAACCCGGGGGTGGCGCCAGCCCGGGACGACAACCGGGCCCTGGTCATCGCCAGGGACCAGCTCCCCACAGCTCGGGACAACAGGGTGGTGCCCAGTGGAGAACTTGTCGAGGTGGTGGACCGGCCGCCAATGCCCGAGGGTGAGCGGGAGGCGGATATCCTGGCGGAGGCAATGACCGTCGCGTCGCCGCAGGTGGAGCCGCCGTCCCTGGCTCCGCCGCGGCTGAACGACGACCCGGCCGCCGGCGAGGAAGTGCAGCCCGAGCGCTGAATGGCGGGGGTGCACCCGGGCCAGGGCCCGAAGTCCTTGCCCTGCGCAGCAGGCAATCCAGTAAATGGGGCGGCTCAGTGGCCGACCTTCCGTTGCAGAGGGGTCAGGCGAGCCCCTGCAACGACCCCAGGTAGTCCTTGGCGATCACAATGTTTCCCGAAAAATCCAACAGGCTTGCCGAGGTGCACAGACTCGCCATGGCCTGG
>CAZWUP010000239.1:0-4664 GCA_964637045.1 uncultured Porticoccaceae bacterium
GTCGCCATTGGCGGGAAGGGTGCAGCACAGCAGGCCCAGGGCCGCCACAGTGAGGAACCTAGTCATCGCCGGCCTGCTCCAGGAAACGGTGGATGTGGCGGCGCTGTTTTTTGCTGGGCCGCTGACCGGGGTGATCCAGGCTGTCGCGACTGATTTTGCGCAACTCGGCCTCCCGCATCCGGCGCTGTTCGCTCTCCGGGGTTTCGCGATACAGCAGCGCGGCCTCGGGAGCGCCCCGCCGCTGGTCGCTGAGGGCAGTCACTTCCACCACTCTCTCGTCCCAGCCCTGGCGGATCGCCAGCACTGCCCCCACGCCGAGCTCTCTGCTGGCCTTGGGGCGCTGGCCGTCCACCTTGATCTTGCCGCCCTCGATGGCCGCCTTGGCGAGGCTCCGGGTCTTGAAGAAGCGCGCCGCCCACAGCCATTTGTCGATGCGGACCTTATCCATGTTCAGCTCTTGCCGGGGGCGCGTCGAGGGGGAAAATTTCGTCGAAGTGGTGAATGGCGGCAAAGTGGCCGGTGTCCACCGGCTGGGCCTTGCTGTCCGGCTGAACAATGGCCAGCAAGTGGCGGATGCCGTAGTGCTCGGCGGCCTTGAGGACGCTGATGGAGTCGTCGATAAACAGGCTGCGCCCGGGGTCAAAGGGGGCGAATCCCTGGAGGGCCCGCCAGAATCTCTGGTCCTCCTTGGGGTAGCCGAACTGGTGGGAGGACAGGATCAGGTCCAGTTCGCTGCCAATGCCGGTGAGTGACAGCTTGAGGGCCAGGCTTTTGGGGTGGGCGTTGGTGATCAGGCAGCGCTGCTTGCCGGCCGCCTTCAGTTGTTTGAGGAAGTTCAGGGCGTGGGGGCGCTCGGCAATCAGGTACTGGATTTCCACCTTGAGGGCGGCGATATCCAGGGCCAGGCTGCGGGACCAGAAGTCCAGGCAGTACCACTCCAGGGTGCCGCGTTTGTCACGGAACAGCTGGTGCAGGCGGCGGCTCACCTCGTCCGGGCACAGGCCGTGGTGTTCGGCATAACGCCTGGGCAGGTGATTGAGCCAGAAGACGTTATCGAAGTGCAGGTCCAGCAGGGTTCCGTCCATATCCAGGAACACGGTGTCAATGGCGCGCCAGTCAATCATGTCTGATATTATCTTGGCCTGATATCAAAGCTATGGTCGGCCAGTATGCCTGTGGAACCTGAAATATTGAAGCGCCGGGAAACTGCGAGAACCCGGCTGTTCCGGGTCGAGGAGTTGCTGCTCAGGTTCAGCAACGGGGTGGAGCGGATCTATGAGCGGCTGTGCCATCCACCCCACGGGGCGGTGCTGATGGTGCCCATGCTGGACGACGATACCGTGCTGTTGATTCGGGAATACGGCGCCGGAGTCGAGGGCTATCAGTTGGGCCTGCCCAAGGGCGCCTGTCACGCCGGCGAGGACCGCCTGGTGGCGGCGAACCGGGAGTTGATGGAGGAGGTGGGTTACGGAGCCCACCACCTGGAATATGTCAAGTCCGTCACCCTGTCCCCCGGCTACATGACCCACGACATCGACGTCATCCTGGCCCAGGATCTCTATCCCAAGCGCCTGCCGGGGGACGAGCCGGAACCCCTGGAGGTGGTGCCCTGGTCACTGGCGGAACTGGACCAGCTGATGGCCAGGGATGACTTCACCGAGGGCCGGTCCATCGCCGCTCTGTATCTGGTCCGGGACCTGCTGCGGCGGCGAGCCCGTCAGCAGTGACCACGAACTTTGACGGTGCCTTTCAGGATGCCCTGTGTGCCCTGGCCCGCAGCGCCGGGACGGCCATCATGGCTGTCCGCCGCCGGGGGGTCGTCACCGCCAGCAAGAGCGACGACTCTCCGGTAACCGCCGCCGACCACTTGGCCCAGGAGCTTATCCTGCCCGGTCTGCACCAGTTGTTGCCGGGGGTGCCCGTGATTGCCGAGGAAGCCCCTGCTGAGCCCTGGGATGAGCGGCGCCAGTGGCGTCACTGCTGGCTGCTGGATCCCCTGGATGGCACCCGGGAATTCATTGCCGGCAGCCCGGAGTTCACCGTCAATATCGCCCTGGTCAGCGACGGTGTTCCCGTGCTGGGGCTGATTTTGCAACCCGCCACCGGAGACCTGGTGGCCGCCTTCAACGGGGCGGGGGAGGGGGGCGGTTGGCTGTGTTTCCGGGCTGGCGGTGATGGTGGGCGGAGGCCATTGCCGGAGGTCGGCTGCCCGCCGCCGGGGGGTGGGGTCCGCCTGGTTGTCAGTCGCCACTACGGGGCGGCGGAGGCGGCGGCGCTGACCGCCGGGCTGAGTGCCCGCTACGGGAGCATCTCCCTGCGGGAGGCGGGCAGTGCGTACAAATTTTGTCTATTGGCGCAAGGCGCCGCCGATATTTATCCCCGCCGGGCACCCACCTGCGAGTGGGATACCGCGGCCGGCCAGGCCATTCTGCAGGCCCTGGGCGGCGGGGTATTCGACCTGGCGGGGAAGCCGCTGACCTACAACCGGGGCCCGTCCCTGATCAACCCCCCGTTTATCGCCCTGGCCCGGGGCCGGGAGAGCTGGGGCTTTCTGTTTGCCCCCGGCACCCCGCAGCACAGTCAGAACAGCTCCTCCGGCAGGGCCGGGCCGCCGCTGTCGCCGTCCCTGGAATAGCTCTCCGGAGCCTCCGGCGGCGTCCTTTCCCGGAGGAAGTACTCGGCCACCCCGCCGGGGCTGCCGGGGCGCACCCTGGCCCCGGTATTGGGGTTGATTCTGACGTTAACCAGGCCAGGGGGTTGGGGGCGGTGGATCTCCGGCAAGCCCTTGAGGGCTGCGGTCATAAAGTCGATCCATATGGGCAGGGCCGCCGAGCCGCCGTACTCGTTTCTGCCGAGCAAAATATTTTCGTCAAAGCCCACCCAGACACTGGTGGTCAGGTGGGGGCTGTAGCCGGAAAACCACACGTCCCGGGGGCCGTTGGTGGTGCCCGTCTTGCCGGCGATGTCGCCGCGCTCCATCACCAATGCCTTTCTGCCGGTACCTTTCTTGATGACGTCCTTGAGGATCGAGTCCATCACATAGGCGATCCGCGGGTCGATGGCGGTGGGCGCCGGATTGGCGGGGGCGACGGTGCCGTCCGCCGGGGTTTCGGCAAACAATTCCTGCAGCGAGTCAGCCTCGGCGAACGGCTGCTCGAGGTCGTTGCGCTGCCGCCCGCAATCCCGGCACACGGTGGCCGGGTTGGCCTGGTGGAGCACCTCGCCGTCGATGGTGGTCACCCTGTCCACCAGGTGGGCCTCAACCCGATAGCCACCATTGGCGAATACCGTATAGCCCTGGGCGATGCTCAGGGGGGTTGCCGCCTGGGTGCCGAGGGCCAGGGACAGGTTGGCCGGCAGGGTGCTTGGGTCGAAGCCGAACTTGGCCATGCCGGCGATGGCGTAGTTGACGCCAATCTGGCGCAGGATGCGGATCGACACCAGGTTGCGGGACAGGTACAGCCCCTTGCGCAGGGGGGTGGGGCCGTAAAACTTGCCACTGTCATTTTCCGGGCGCCAGGCCTTTTCCAGTTGGGGGTCGTGGAACACCACCGGAGCGTCGTTGATCAGGGTGGCCGCGGTGAGGCCCTTTTCCAGTGCCCTGGCGTAGATAAAGGGTTTGAAGTTTGAGCCGGGCTGGCGCAGGGCCTGGGTGGCGCGGTTGAAGTTGCTGGCGCGGAAGTCGTAGCCCCCCACCAGGGCGCGAATGGCGCCGTTGTCGGGGTCCAGGGACACCAGGGCGGCCTGGACCCTGGGGACCTGGGACAGCCGCCAGTGGCCTTCCTTGTCGGCCTTGACGCGGATCAGGTCGCCGCTGCGGAGCACTTGGCTGAGGTCCTTGACCACCGCCGAACGGCTGTCTTCGGTAATGAATTGGCGGATGCCGCCATTGTGGGCGAGCAGCAGCTCCCCGGTGGCGCCCGAGGCCAGCAGCAGCTGGGCGCTATCCTCGCTCACTGCGGTGACGATGGCGGGGTGCATGGCGCGGATTGCCGGGGTGCCGGCCAGGGTCTTCCGCCAGTCGTCGGCAGCGGGGATGTGGGCCTCGGGACCCCGGTAGCCGTGGCGCAGGTCATAGGCTTCAAGCCCCCTGGCAACCGCGGCGTCGGCCTTGATCTGGAGCTTGCTGTCGACGGTGGTGGTGACCAGGTAGCCCTCGGTGTAGGCGTCCAGGCCCCAGCGGTCGATGGCTTCCTGGCGAGCCATTTCCGCCACATAGGGGGCGCTGATCTCTGCGCGGGGGCTGTGGTAGCTGGCGTTGTCCCTGGTGGCGAGGGCGGCATCCAGCTGCTGCTGGTCAATGTGCCCGAGGCGGTACATGCGGTTGAGGATCCAGTTGCGCCGCTCCGTCGCGCGATCGGGATTGGCCAGGGGGTTGGCGGCCGAGGGCGCCTTGGGCAGACCTGCGATCATGGCCAGTTGGGCCAGGTTGAGCTCGCCGATGCTGGTGCCGTAGTAGACCCGCGCCGCCGCTTCGATGCCGTAGGCGCGGTTGCCCAGGTAGATCTTGTTGGCGTAGAGGGTCAGGATCTCGTCCTTGGAGAGATCGTCCTCGATCCGAAGGGCAAGCAATATCTCATTGAATTTTCTGATAAAGCTCTGTTCTGACGAGAGAAAGAAGTTGCGCGCCAGCTGCATGGTGATGGTACTGCCGCCGGACTGGA
>CAZWUP010000240.1:0-4653 GCA_964637045.1 uncultured Porticoccaceae bacterium
TGCTGGAAACCTCTGCCCTCGGCCGCCACCGCCGTGTAGCCCTTGAATCTGACTTGTGTGTAAATTGGCAGCGGACGCGGCTTGGTGCTGAAATCCCCCACGACTCGAGCCCTGAGGGTCTTCCCCACGGCCGCACCATCAGCGCGACGCCACCACCAGGTCCAGGGGTCTCAGGGTTTTCCAGTAGCGCTGGTGCCAATAGGTTTCATCGAGGCTGGAAATCATCACCCCCTTGCTGGCGGAGGCGTGCATAAACTTGCCGTTTTCAAGGTAGATGCCCACATGGTCCTGCCACAGGCCGATCTTGAAGAACACCAGGTCGCCGCTGCGCCGCTCACCGGGCTTTACCGGTTTGCCAACCTGGGCGAGATCCTTGGTGGTGCGGGGCAGCTGATGGGAAAAGACATTCTGATACGTCAGTTGAACCAGGCCGGAGCAGTCGACACCCCTGGTGGACAAACCACCCAACCGGTAGGGCACCCCACGCCAGGCGCCGTATTGCTGGTACAGCGCATCCCTGACCGCCCGCTGGTCGCTTGCGGGCTGGCTTGGCTGGGAGGAACAGCCGAGCAGACCGACACACCACAGCGCCGTCAGCAGCGACCAGACAAGCAATTTTGGCTTCAAGGGGACTCCCGCCATCAACAACTGACAGCCATGGTACTGGACTCCGGGAAGCTGTCAACCGATGCCACTATGACAAAGGCAGCCAATGGGCTGCCTTTGTGGGTATCTCCCGATTCCCAAACCGCGCCAAAACCTACTTTTTGCGGAAGTGAATATCCGCGGCGGTCAGTGCCGTCATATTGAGAATGCCGCGGCCGGACACCGACGGAATCAAAATATGGGCGGGCTTGTCCAGGCCCACCAGGAAGGGCCCCACCAGGCGGGCATTGGTGATGGAGCGGATCAGGCCCAGGGCGATACTGGCGGCATCCATATTGGGCATGATCAACACGTTGGCGCGGCCCTCGATGCGGTTATCCTCGCAGATGGTGGCCCGCAGCTCCGGGTTGAGGGCCGACAGCGCGTGCATCTCGCCGTCGATCTGCAGGTCCGGCAGCTCCTCCCGCAGGCGTTTCGCGGCGCCCTTCATCTTCAGCGCCGAGGCGTCCTCGTAGGTGCCAAAGTTGGAGTGGGAAAGCAGTGCCACCTTGGGCTCGATATTGAAGGCGGCGCGCACAAAGTCGATGGTATCCCTGGCGATGCCTACGATCTGGTCCTCGCTGGGGTCGACGTTGACGAAGGGGTCGGCGAGGAACACCGGGCCGTCCTCCAGCAACAGTGCGCAGACCGAGGACAGCAGGCCGCCGTTGGGGCGGGTGGCAAAGACCTGGGTCAGGTCCTTGAGGTGCTCGTCGAAGCGACCCACCTTGCCGCAGATCATGCCGTCGGCCTCTCCCAGCTCCACCAGCAGGCTGGCCAGCACTGTGCTGTTGGTGTGCACTGCGGATCTGGCGGATTCCACGGAAACCCCGGAGCGGCCCACCAGCTGGTGGTAGTGGCGCCAGTATTTCTCGTTGGCGTCCCCTTCCTCGACGTTGAAAATTTCGATATCCGCACCCACCTTCAGGCGTAGATTCATCTGCTCGATCTTGGCTTTGATCACCGCCGGGCGGCCCACCAGGATGGGTTTGGCAACCTTCTCGTCCACCACTGCCTGCATGGCCCGCAGGACATCGTCGTTCTCCCCCTCCGCATAGACGATGCGCGGTGGGTTTTTGCGGGCCAGCTCGATGGTGGGCTGCATAAACAGCCGGCTGCCGCTGATATAGGTGTGCAATTTGGTGCGGTAGGCGTCCATGTCCTCGATGGGACGGGTAGCGACCCCGCTCTCCATGGCGGCCTTGACCACCGCCAGGGGGACCTCTTCGATCAGGCGGGGGTCGAAGGGCTTGGGAATCAGGTAGTCGGCACCGAACTTGAGCTCTTCACCGGCGTAGGCCTGGGCCACCACCTCGGTGGCCTCCCGGTGGGCGAGGTCGGCAATGGCCTTGACCGCGGCCTGTTTCATGGCCTCGTTGATGGTGGAGGCGCCGCAATCCAGGGCACCGCGGAACATAAAGGGGAAGCACAGGACATTGTTGACCTGATTGGGGTAGTCGGAGCGGCCGGTGGCCAAAATGGCATCCGGGCGGGCGGCCTTGGCCTCTTCCGGCATGATTTCGGGGATGGGGTTGGACATCGCCAAAATCAGGGGATCGCGGGCCATTTTCTTGATCATCTCGCCGTTCAGCACCCCCGGACCCGACAGGCCCATAAAGAGGTCGGCGCCGTCGATGGCGTCCTCGATGGTGCGGTCGGTGGTGTCTACCGCGTAGTCTTCCTTCCACGGATTCATGCCCTCGACACGACCCTTGTAGATCACCCCGTTGCGGTCCAGCATGCGCACGTTTTCCTTGCGCAGGCCCATGCTCACCAGCAGGTTGACACAGGCGATGCTGGCGGCGCCGGCGCCGGACACCACCAGTTTGATATCTTCGAACTTCTTGTTGACCAGGCGCAGGCCGTTGTATACCGCGGCGGCGGCAACGATGGCGGTGCCGTGCTGGTCGTCGTGAAACACCGGGATTTTCATGCGCTCGCGGAGTTTGCGCTCAACCTCGAAACACTCCGGGGCCTTGATGTCCTCCAGGTTGATGCCGCCGAAAGTGGGCTCCAGGGAAGCGATGATGTCCACCAGCTTGTCGACGTCCTTTTCCTCAATCTCGATATCGAAGACATCGATATTGGCGAATTTCTTGAACAGTACCGCCTTGCCCTCCATCACCGGCTTGGACGCCAGGGGCCCGATATCGCCGAGCCCAAGTACCGCGGTGCCATTGGTGATCACCGCCACCAGGTTGCCGCGGGCCGTCACATTGACCACCTCGGCGGGGTTGTCGGCGATCAGTTCACAGGGGTAGGCCACCCCGGGGGAGTAGGCACGGGCCAGGTCGCGGGCATTGGCGAGGGGCTTGGTGGGGCGGATTGCCAGCTTGCCGGGGGTTGGATCGGTATGGTAGCGCAGTGCACTTTCTTTAAAGGAGTCATCAGACATGGGGCTTGTTCCTGTCTACTATTGGGCTTTGTTATTCGGGCCTGCGGAAACCGGCAGGCCCAGGGAGATGGGTGTTCAACAGACCGGGCCCGGCCCGGTCAGCAATCCAGTTCGGCTTCGAGGGTCTCCAGCTGCTCGTGAATCTGGTACCAGTCCGCCTCGCACTGCTCTTTTTGGCGAGCGAGCTGTCCCTGCTCCACCAACAGGGCTTGCAATTTGTCCCGGCTGGCGGCCCCGTATAGTGCGCCATCCGATAGCTGTAGGTCAATTTCCGCCAGTTTCTTGTCGAGGGCGGCGATTGTCGCCTCCGCACTGGAAATCCTTTTTTTCAGTGGCATCAGCAGTTTGCGCTTTTCAGCCGCATCCTGGCGCTGGCGTTTGCGGTCCACCGCGGGCTCTCCCGCCGGCGGGCTGTCGTCCCTGTCCTGTCTGGCCCCCTTTACCTGCGCCAGCAGCCAGCGACTGTACTCCTCCAGATCGCCATCGTAGGGCTCGACCCGGCCCCCACTCACCAGCAACAATTGGTCCACCGTATTGCGGATCAGGTGGCGATCGTGGGACACCAGCACCACCGCCCCCTCAAAGCCCTGCAGGGCCACCGTCAGAGCGTGGCGCATATCCAGGTCCAGGTGGTTGGTGGGCTCGTCGAGCAGCAGCAGATTGGGTTTCAACCAGACGATAATGGCCAGGGCCAGGCGCGCCTTTTCGCCGCCGGAAAAGCGGGCGATGGTGTCCAGGGCCATATCGCCGCGGAAATTGAAGCCGCCGAGGAAATTGCGAATGCTCTGCTCGCTGGCGGAGGGGGTGAGGCGCTGCAGATGCAGCACCGGGCTGGCCGCCATATCCAGGGCGTCCACCTGGTGTTGACTGAAATAGCCCAGGCTGAGATGCTCACCGCATACCCGCTCGCCGGTCACCGGCGGCAGCTCCCCGGCCAGGGAGCGAATCAGGGTGGATTTACCCGCGCCGTTGGCCCCCAGCAGACCGATCCGGGAACCCGGGTGGATACTGATGCTGACCTTGTCGAGCACCGCCGTCTGGCCGTACCCGAGACTGGCGTTGGTCAGCGACAGCAGCGGGTCGGAAACCCGTTCCGGCGGGGGAAAGCTGAAATCAAAGGGTGAATCGGCGTGGGCCGGCGCCAGCAACTCCATCCGCTCCAGCTCTTTGAGGCGGCTCTGGGCCTGCTTGGCCTTGGTGGCCTTGGCGCGAAAGCGGCGCACAAACTGGTGGATCTCCGCCACCCGCTGTTGCTGCTTGGCATAACTCGCCTGGTCGCGGGCCAGGCGCTCGGCCCGCTGGCGCTCGAAGGCGGAATAGTTGCCCCGGTAGCTCCACAGCTTGAGGTGCTCGATATGGATGATGAGGTCGCACACCGCATCGATGAAATCCCGGTCGTGGGAGATCAGCAGCAGGGTACCGGGGTACTGGCGCAGCCACTCCTCCAGCCACAGGCTGGCATCGATATCCAGGTGATTGGTGGGCTCGTCAAGCAACAGCAGGTCCGACGGGCACATCAGGGCCTGGGCCAGATTGAGGCGGATGCGCCAGCCGCCGGAAAAGCTCGCCACGGGGCGCAGCAAATCCTGCTGGGCAAAACCCAGGCCGTGGAG
>CAZWUP010000241.1:0-4653 GCA_964637045.1 uncultured Porticoccaceae bacterium
CAGGGAGGCCTGGATGGTCTCCCCGGGAGCATAGGTGCCGGCCAGCACCGCCTGGGCAAGGGGGTTTTCCAGCAGCTGCTGGATGGTGCGCTTGAGGGGGCGAGCCCCGTAAACCGGGTCGTAACCCGCCTCGCAGATCTTGTCCATCACCTCGTCGCTCAGCTCCAGGTGCAAGTCCCGGTCGCCGAGGCGCTGCTTGAGCAGGCCCAGCTGAATCTCGGCAATGCCCCGCAGCTGCGTGCGGTCCAGGGGATGGAACACCACCACCTCGTCGATGCGGTTGATGAACTCCGGACGGAAGTGGTTGCCCACCACCCCCATCACCGCGCTTTTCATGGCCTCGTAGTTTTCCTCCCCCGCCAGGGTCTGGATGATGTCCGAACCCAGGTTGGAGGTCATCACCACCACGGTATTGCGGAAGTCCACGGTGCGCCCCTGGCCGTCGGTAAGGCGGCCGTCATCCAGCACCTGGAGGAGAATATTGAAGACATCCGGGTGAGCCTTTTCCACCTCGTCCAGCAGCAGCACCGAGTAGGGCCGACGGCGGACCGCCTCGGTCAGATAACCCCCCTCCTCGTACCCCACATAGCCGGGAGGGGCACCCACCAGCCGCGCCACTGAATGCTTCTCCATGAATTCGGACATATCGATGCGCACCATGGCATCCACACTGTCGAACAGAAACTCCGCCAGGGACTTGCACAGCTCGGTCTTGCCCACCCCGGTGGGGCCCAGGAACAGGAAGGAACCATTGGGGCGGTTGGGGTCCGAGAGCCCCGCCCGGGAGCGGCGCACCGCATTGGCCACCGACACCACGGCCTCGTGCTGGCCCACCACCCGGTTGTGCAGGGCATCTTCCATGCGCAGCAGTTTGTCCCGCTCCCCTTCCAGCATCTTGCTCACCGGAATGCCCGTCCACTTGGAAACCACCTCGGCGATCTCCTCTTCGGTGACCTTGTTGCGCAACAGCCGGGTTTCCCGGGTCTCCGCTTCGGCGGCGGCGGTCATCTGCTTCTCCAGGCCGGGAATTACCCCGTACTGGATCTCCGACATCCGCGCCAGGTCGCCGGCCCGGCGGGCGGCGTCCATGTCCAGCCTGGCCTGCTCCAGCTCGCTCTTGATCTGGGTGGTGCCCTGCAGGGCCGCCTTCTCGGATTTCCAGATTTCCTCCAGGTCGGCATACTCCCGCTCGATATCGTCGATATCGGCAATCAACTTTTGCAGGCGCTTTTTCGAGGCGTCATCCTCCTCCTTCTTGAGGGCCTCCCGCTCCATCTTGAGTTGGATCAGGCGCCGGTCGAGGCGGTCCATTTCCTCCGGCTTGGAGTCGATTTCCATGCGGATGCGGCTGGCGGACTCATCGATCAGGTCGATGGCCTTGTCCGGCAGCTGGCGGTCGGTGATGTAGCGCTGGGACAGCTTGGTGGCGGCGACGATGGCGGAGTCGGTGATCTCCACCCCGTGGTGCACTTCGTAGCGCTCCTTCAGGCCCCGCAGGATGGCGATGGTATCCTCCTCCGTGGGCTCGTCCACCAGCACCTTCTGGAAGCGGCGCTCCAGGGCGGCATCCTTCTCGATGTACTTGCGGTACTCGTCCAGGGTGGTGGCGCCCACACAGTGGAGTTCACCGCGGGCCAGGGCGGGCTTCAGCATATTGCCGGCATCCATGGCGCCCTCGGCCTTGCCCGCCCCCACCATGGTGTGCAGCTCGTCGATAAAGAGGATCACCCTGCCCTCCTGCTTGGCCAGTTCGTTGAGCACCGCCTTGAGGCGCTCCTCGAACTCGCCGCGAAACTTGGCTCCCGCCAGCAATGAGCCCATATCCAGGCTGAGGACCCGCTTGTCCTTCAGGCCCTCGGGCACCTCGCCGTTGATGATGCGCTGGGCCAGGCCCTCGACAATGGCAGTCTTGCCCACCCCGGGCTCACCGATCAGCACCGGATTGTTCTTGGTGCGGCGCTGCAGCACCTGAATGGTGCGGCGGATTTCGTCGTCGCGGCCGATCACCGGGTCGAGCTTGCCCTGCTCCGCCCGCTGGGTGAGGTCGATGGTGTACTTGTCCAGGGACTGGCGGTTGCCCTCGGCCTCGGCACTGTTCACCGCTTCGCCGCCGCGGACCTTTTTCACCACCTCCTCCAGCCGTTTGACATCGCCAAAGGGCTTCAGCAGCTGGCTGGCCTCGCTGTCGTCAAAGGCGGCGAGAATCACCGCTTCGCTGGAAATGAACTGGTCACCCTGCTGCTGGGCGCGCTTGTCCGCCAGGTTGAGCACCCGGGCCAGGTTTTGAGAGACGTTGATGTCACCCGTCGGACTTTGCAGCCTGGGCAGGGATTCCAGCTTGGCGGCGATGGCCTTGTCGATGGCCGCCAGGTTGAAGCCGGCCTGGGACAGCATGGGGCGCAGCGAGCCCCCCTGTTGGCGGAGCATGGCGGAGATCAGATGGGCGGGCTCGATGGCGGTGTGATCCTGGCCCACCGCCAGAGACTGGGCATCCGCCAGGGCGCTTTGCAGCTGATTGGTAAAGCGGTCGATTCGCATGGGAGTTCCTCACAATGGCTTTGTCTCTATGTGGGGGTGGCGAGAAACCTTTTCAATCCTGTGGTTAATGGATTCGGCCCCTGCCTGTCCTGGATCAACGCCAGATCAGTTGGGCGACCATTTCCTTGAACACCCTGCCGCTGGTCTCCAGGGCCGCAGCATCGGGTATCAGGCTGTAACCCGGGGGCAAACGCCGCGACTCGAAATCCGTGGCTGCGGGGATTACCTCGATACCGGCGGCGACAAAGTGGCGCCTGGCGCGCTCCATATGCAGGGCCGAGGTCACCAGCAGCACCCGGTTGATGCCCCGCTGCCGCAACAGCGCGCCGGTAAAGTTGGCGTTGTCCCTGGTGTTGCGGCTGAGGGTTTCCAGGGCGATCGCCGTGTCCGGCACCCCGAGATCGCCAAGCACCAGGGCCATGCCCTCGGCTTCGGTGCGCTGGGCTCCCGGGCGGAAGTTGCCGCCGCTGGCCACCACCAGAGGTGCCTTGCCGGCGTGGTACAGGCGGGCGGCAAACCAGACCCGATCGGCGGCCGCCCCCAGGTTTACCGGCTGACCGATGTCAGTGGCGAAGTCGGTGGCCGTCAATCCGCCCCCCAGCACCACAATGGCGGGGGCGCTGGGCAGGGCCGATATAGCCTGGGGAGGGTGCTGGTTCTCCAGCCTTGCCAACAAGCCGTTGCTGACCCCCGGCAGGGACCACAGCCACAGCCAGACAAAGGCAATCACAGTGACGGCCTGGGCCGAGCGCCGGTAGCGGAACAGCAGCAGACACAGGGCCACCAGGGACAGCGCCAGGGCGCAGCCCAGGGGGGAAATCAGGGCAATGGCCAGCTTGTCGATCATCGCCGAAAACCCCGGCAGCCCGGTTGCCGGCGCGGTGTTCTAGGCCGACTCGCCGATGGGGTTGGGGCCATAGGCGTTGTCCCCGGGGTGGCTTTCGAGAACCATGAATACCAGCAGCACAAGAGGGCCGATCAGCGGAATAAAGGAAATCAGCAACCACCAGCCGCTGCGGCCGGTGTCGTGCAACCTGCGCACCGACACTGCGATACTGGGGAGCAGTACCCCGAGGGCGTAGATGGTGCCGAACAGCCCCACCCCCGCCTTGGCGTTGAGGCTGCCGGTGGCGTTGTCGATAATTGCCAGAGCAATACTGATCAAAATATTGAACAGCACGAAGTACCAGTACTCCTTGCGCCTGGCGCGGCCATTGAATTCAGCGTATTTCTTGAGAACAGCGATATACCAGTCCATACAGGCTCCCTATTGGTAATGCTCTGCCCCCACCAGGATAGCGGGGGACCACAATCAGCTATTCACGGCTCCTACCCCGGCGTCTCGACCCGCGTCTGACACCTGTGGGGGCGACAAAGGGCCTTGCGGCCCGGGTCCTCGACAGCCGGATAACGTCAGCGATTCTTCCACTGGGGCTTGCGTTTCTGGGCGAAGGCGGTGAGGCCCTCCATCATGTCGTCGCTGCTCATCAGGGTCTCGCTGGCGCGGTAGTAGTGGCTGACCGCCGCGTTGACATCGACGATGGTGGCGGCTTCGTTCATCACCTCCATGGACAGCCGCACCGAGGTGGGTGAACCGTCGAGGATCTCCGCGGCTACTTCCCGCGCCACCTCCACCGCCTTGCCCGCAGGGGCGATGCGGCTCACCAGCCCCAGCTGCCTGCCCTCCTCCGGCCCGATGCGGCGCCCGGTGAGAATCATCTCGGTGGCCACCTTCTGGGGAATCTGGCGGGGCAGGCGCACCAGGCCGCCGGCGCCGGCGTAGAGGCCGACCTTGACTTCGCTGAGGGCCATTTGCGCCTTCTCATCGGCGACCACGATGTCGCAGGCCAGGCAGATCTCCAGGCCGCCACCCATGGCAAAGCCGTTGACCGCGGCGATGATGGGCTTGTTGCGATTGGCCCTGGAGGTAAGACCGCCAAAGCCGCTCTTGGGGATATACATGGGTTTGCCGGAGGCGCTGTATTTGAGGTCGTTGCCGGCGCAGAAGGCATCGCTGCCGGCGCCGGTGAGAATACACACCCAGAGGGTGGGGTCGGCGTAGAAGGCGTTGAAAATCTCGTCCAGCTCCTCGTGGGACGGCGGGTGCAGGCAGTT
>CAZWUP010000242.1:0-4651 GCA_964637045.1 uncultured Porticoccaceae bacterium
TTCTGTAGGCTGGGCCACTGCCGGCCGGGCCGGCTGCCACGAGCGACAAATGAAGACTGCCAATGATTGAAGTCAGGGCACTGACAAAAACCTTCAAACTCTACCCTCAGCCGTCGGACCGGCTGAAGGAGTTTTTCCTGCGCCGACCTTTTCACAGCCGCCACCAGGCATTGAAGGATATCTCGTTTCGCGTCGACAGCGGACAAACCCTGGGCATCATTGGCCGCAATGGCGCGGGCAAGTCCACCTTGCTGAAAATTCTCAACGGCGTTTTGCTCCCCGACTCGGGCACGGTGACCACCAACGGCCGGGTTACCGGCCTGCTGGAGCTGGGCACCGGATTCGACCCCGCCATGAGCGGGCTCCACAATATCCGCACCAATGGCCTGCTGCTGGGGATGACCGAAGCCGAGATTGCCGGCAGCACCGCCGCCATCATCCAGTTTGCCGAGCTGGGCGCGTTTATCGGCGAGCCCCTGCGCACCTACTCCTCGGGCATGGTGATGCGCCTGGCCTTTGCCATCGCCATCCACGCCCAGCCGCAAACCTTTCTGGTGGACGAAGCGCTGTCGGTGGGGGACGGGCATTTCCAGCAAAAATGCATGCGCCGCATTCGCGACTTCCGCAATGGCGGGGGCGCCATTATCTTCGTTTCCCACGACCTGAATGCGGTGAAGATGATTTGTGACCGGGTACTGGTGCTGGGCGACGGCGGCATTGTCTGCGATGGCGACCCCGACCAGGCGGTCAACCATTACAACCAGATGCTGGCCGGGGATGACAGTGGCGAGCTGTCGGCCCCCGACGGGGGATACGGCAATTTCCACGCCGCCATCACCGCGGCCAGGGTCACGGGACTGGACTCCAGGGGCAGCCTGCTTTCTTCCGGTGAAGCCTGCCTGGTGGACGTGACCGTGGAGGCGCGGGAAGACCTGCCGGAACTCACCCTGGGCATGGTGATCCGCGATCGCTTTGGCCAGGATATTTTTGGCACCAACAGCCACGTCCTGGGGGCGGCCCTCGGCCTGCGGGCGAACCAACGCCGCACCCTCAGGTTTCGCTTTCCCATGGCCCTGGCGCCGGGCAAGTACACCGTGACCCTGGCCTTGCACGACGGCATCGACCACACCCGCCACTGCTACCACTGGTGGGACAACGCCTGTCAGTTCGAAGTCTCCGGCATTCGCGGCCCGATTTTTACCGGGGTGTGCAATTTGCGCCCCGAACTGGAGACCCTGCCATGACGGCTGCCGACGGCAAACTCCGGCTGGCCTTTGTGTCGCCGCTGCCGCCCCTGCGCAGCGGCATCGCCGAGTACAGCGCCCGCCTCCTTCCCCATCTGGCCGCGCACTACGACATTACCGTTGTGGTCCATGAACAGCAGGTATCCGACCCCTGGGTTCGCCAGCACTGCCGGGTCAGGGATGACCACTGGTTCCTCGAACACGGCGGTGACTTCGACCGGGTGCTGTACCACTTTGGCAACTCCCCCTATCACCTGTATATGTTCGACCTGCTGGCGCGCTGGCCGGGGGTGGTGGTGCTCCACGATTTTTACCTGGGCCAGGCCGTGGAACGCCTCAACAGCAGCAGACCCGGGTTGCTCAATCTGAGCCTCTACCGGGGCTGGGGGTACAGCGCCCTGCTGGCGCTGCGGGATCGGGGGGTCGGCCATGCGGTATGGCACTACCCCCTGAATTACGAGGTCCTCAGTGGCGCGCGGGGGGTTGTCGTTCATTCGCCCTACAGCAAGGTTCTGGCTGACCAGGCCTACGGCAAGGGCTGCCGGGTGAACTGGCAGGTGGTTCCCCATTTGCGCGAAGTGGCGCCGGAAACGGACAGCACCGCAGCAAAGGCCAGGCTCGGCCTCCCGGAGGAGGCCTTTGTGGTGTGCAGCTTCGGCCATATCACCGCCACCAAGATGCACGATCAACTGCTGTCCGCCTGGTGCCACTCCCCACTCGCCAGGGACGACACTTGCCACTTGGTACTGGTGGGAGAGAAGCCAGATGGCGAATTTGCCGACGCCATTGACGCGGCCATTGCCGCCAGTCCCTGCGCCGACCGCATCCGCGTCACCGGCTGGACCGACGGCGACACCTATAGAGATTATCTCGCTGCCGCCGACCTGGCGGTACAGCTGCGGCGGCAGACCCGGGGGGAGAGCTCCGGCGCCGTGCTCGACTGCATGGGGCACGGTGTCGCCACCATCGTCAACGACCACGGCACCCTCGCTGAATTGCCGGGCAACGCCGTGTACCACCTGGCAGACGGCTTTGCCACCGGGGACCTCAGCACTGCCCTGGAGCTGTTGCACGGCGACGGGGAGCTGCGCCTGAGCCTGTCCTCCCAGGCGAGAGACCTGATCCGCACCCGCCATCAACCCGCCCGCTGCGCCCAGGGCTACCGGGATGCCCTGGAGTCGACGTACGGCGCGGCCGTCACTGGCCAGGCCGGTTCGGCGGCGGAGGAAACCTCCGGGGACGGCGCGTTTTCCCGCGCCCCGCTGCTGCTGGTGGATGTCTCCGCCCTCGCCCACCACGACCTGAAAACCGGTATCGAGCGGGTGGTCAAGGCGCAACTGCTGGCCCTGCTCGGGGAGCCGCCACCCGGCTTTCGCGTGGAGCCGGTGTATCTGGCGGAGACCAACGGTCGCTGGGGCTATCGCCTGGCCCAGGAGTTTACCCTGGACTTGCTGGGGGTCGGCATGCCCCCCAGCGGGGACGGCCTGGTCAGCACCACCGCTGCCGATATCCTCTATATACCCGACCTCAACCCCACGGCCACGGCCCTGGCCCACGACGACGGCCTGTTCAGCGCCATCAAGGCCAGGGGCACCCGCATCCATGTACTGGTGCACGATATTCTGCCGGTCACCGCGCCGGACAGCTTCCCGCCTCGGGCGGCACACAGCCACACCCTGTGGCTGCGGGCGGTGACGGCCTTTGCCGACCAGCTGATCTGCCCCTCCCGGGCGGTGGCGGATGATGTCGGGCAGTGGTTGGCGGCCAACCCCGGCCACCGCCCACACCCGCCGACCATCGCCGTCAATCACCACGGCGCGGATATTTCCGCCAGCGCCCCGTCCACCGACCTGCCGGCGGAGGCCGGGGCGGTGATCGCCGCCCTCAAGGCCAAGCCGACGTTTCTCATGGTGGGCACCATCGAACCCCGCAAGGGGCATATCCAGGCCCTGCGAGCCTTCGAGCAGCTGTGGCAACAGGGACGGGATATCAACCTGGCCATCGTCGGCAGGGAGGGCTGGACAGATCTCGCCGAAGACGAGCGCCGCAATATCCCGGAAACCGTGCACCGACTGCGCACCAGCCCCCATCTCGATCGCCACCTGTTCTGGCTGGAGGGCATCAGCGATGCCTTTCTGGAAGAGGTCTACGCCTCCGCCGCCTGCCTGCTCGCCGCCAGCAGTGGCGAGGGCTTTGGCCTGCCCCTGATCGAGGCCGCCCACCACAAGCTGCCGATCCTGGCCCGGGACATTCCGGTATTTCGCGAAGTGGCCGGCGACCATGCCAGCTATTTCAAAGGACAGGATCCGGAGCATCTCGCCGCCGCGGTAAGCCACTGGCTCGAACTGCCCGGGGAGGAAATCCGTCATCAGGCCGCCGCCATCCACTGGCACAGCTGGGCTGAAAATGTGGCTGCACTCGGGCAACTGCTGCTCGACCACCAGGCCCTGCCCCCCCAGATCCGCGGCTGTGAAACCCTGGCGGACCTGTACCGCCTGGACGGCGAACGCTTTGTGGAACTGGCCTACTGGACGTTCCTCGGCCGCGACCCCAGTGTCGAGGAACACCGCCTGGCTCTGGAGGCCCTGCGCCAGGGCACCAGCAAAACCACCCTGGCGGTCGCCCTGCGCTATAGCCGGGAGGCCAGGGCGCTGCCCCAGCACCTGCACCTGCGCAAGGCCTGGCTGGCCTGGGTCCCCGGCACCCTGCCTGTCGTCGGCCCCCTGTTCCGCTTTGCCGCGGCCCTGGCCGGTATCGGCCGCCAAAAACAGGCCTTACTGGTGATGCAGCAGCACCTTGGGCAACTCCAGCGCCACGGCCTCAGGCTGGAATCCGAGCTGAACGCCCAGCGCGGCCAGGCTGCCAACCGCCTTGCAAGCCTCGCCTCGGAGTTGGCTGCACAGCAACACGCCGCCGACGAAGCCCTGAGGGGGCTGTCTCTGGAGGCGCGCTCCCTGCACCAGCGCCAGCGGGATCTGGAAGCCGCGCTGACTCCCGGCGACGCCGGCAACTCGGGGGGCGCGGCAACGGACCACCAGGTGGCGGACGCCTTCTATGTCGCCTTCGAGCGCCATTTTCGCGGCTCTGAAACCCTGGTCAGAGCGCGCCTGGCCTACTACTTGCCCCTTATCGACCAGCAGCTGCGCCACGATTTGCGCAGCACACCCATGGCGGACATCGGCTGCGGCCGGGGGGAGTGGCTGGCGCTGCTGGGTGACAACCACTACACCGCCTCCGGAGTGGACTTGAACGGCGACAATGTCGCCGCCTGCCGGGAACGGGGGCTGGCGGCCCACCAGCAGGACGGCGTCAGCTGGCTGCGCACCATGGACAGCAATTCCCTGGCCCTGGTGTCCGCCTTCCACGTTATCGAACACCTCAGCCTGGGGCAGTTCACCGCTCTCCTC
>CAZWUP010000243.1:0-4642 GCA_964637045.1 uncultured Porticoccaceae bacterium
TGGCGAACAGGATGGCCAGCATCATGCCTTCCGGGAAGGCCGGGTTGACCACCCGAATCAGCACCACCATCACCCCGATCAGCATCCCGAACCAGAATTTGCCGGTGTCGGTCATGGCTGCCGACACCGGGTCGGTGGCCATGAACACCATCCCGAAGGCAAAGCCGCCGAGCACCAGGTGCCAGTGCCAGGGCATCGCAAACATGGGGTTGGTATCCGAGCCGATGAAGTTGAACAGGCTCGACAGGGCCATCATCCCCAGCATCACCCCCAGCATGATCCGCCAGGAGGCAATCTTGGTGACCAGGAGAATAACGGCACCGATCAGAATTGCCAGCGTGGAGACCTCGCCGACGGAGCCCTGGATGCGGCCAAAGAAGGCGTCGAGCCAACTCATCTGGCCCATCAGGGACACCATGCCGTCACTGGCGACCACGGACAGGGCGGTGGCACCGGTAAAGCCATCCACCGCGGTCCACACCGCATCCCCGGACATGGACGCCGGATAGGCGAAGAACAGGAAGGCGCGGCCGGTGAGGGCGGGATTGAGGAAGTTCTTGCCGGTGCCGCCAAACACTTCCTTGCCGATCACCACCCCGAAGGAAATACCCAGGGCCACCATCCACAGGGGGATATCCGGGGGACAGGTGAGGGCGAACAGAATGGAGGTGACAAAGAAGCCCTCGTTGATCTCGTGGCCGCGGACCGTGGCAAACACCACTTCCCAGAAACCGCCGACGATAAAGGTCACCGCATAGATGGGGATAAAGTACACCGCCCCATACCAGAAGCAATCCCAGATACTGCTGGGATCGTGCCCGGCCAGCAGGCTGATCATGGCGCCGTAGGCGCCGTCCACCGAGGTCAGGCCCATGGCCGCCATGGCGGTATTGGCCTGAAAGCCCAGGTTGTACATGCCGTAGAACATGGCCGGAAAAGCCGCCAGCCACACGGTGATCATCACCCGCTTGAGGTCGATGCCATCGCGCACATGGGCGGCGTTCTTGGTGACGTCCGGTGGCGAGTAAAAGATGGTATCAACCGCTTCGTAGAGGGCGTACCACTTTTCGTATTTCCCCCCCTTGTGGAAGTTGGGCTCGATACGGTCCAGAAGTTTTCTCAGTGCCATGGGGATCAGCCCTCCTTCTCGATGCGCGTCAGGTTGTCCCGCAAAATCGGGCCGTATTCGTACTTGCCGACACACACGAAGGTGCACAGGGCCAGGTCCTCCTCGTCCAGCTCCAGGCAGCCGAGCTGCTGGGCGGTGACGGTGTCACCGACGATCAGGGCCCGCAACAGCTGGGTGGGCAGGATATCCAGGGGCATGACCTTCTCGTAGGCGCCCACCGGCACCATAGCCCGCTCGCTGCCGTTGGTGGAGCTGGTAAAGGCGAACTTCTTGGCCTTGTTCAGCGCCGAAAGATAGATGGGCATCACCGAAAAGCGGTTGGCGCCCGGGGACAGATAGTGGAACAGTCCCCGCTCCCGCCCCTCGCGGATCACCGACACCTGGGTGTGGTAGCGCCCCAGGTAGCTGAAGTGTCCCGCGGCCTTGCGACCCGCCAACAGGGAGCCGGAAATGATCCGGTTTTCCCCGTCCCTCAGGGCGCCGGCGGTCAGCTCTTCGAGGTGGGCGCCGATGCGGGTGCGAATCAGGGTGGGCTTTTCCACCTGGGGTCCGGCCAGGGCCACCACCCGGGTGACGTCCAGCTGGCCGGTGGTGAACAGATGGCCGAAGGCGATCACATCCTGGTAGCCCAGGTGCCACACCCTTTTGTGATCGCTGACCGGATCGATAAAGTGGATGTGGGTGCCCACCAGGCCCGCGGGGTGGGGGCCGGCAAATTCGTGGCGCTTGACGCGGTCCACATCGCCGCCGGGGATAGCCGCCCCCGGAGCGGTGCACAAATGCACCGGACCCTCGGTAAGCCGGGCCAGCACCTTCAGGCCGCTGACAAAGTCCCCCTCCCGACCCTTGATGACAACCGCGGGGTCGGCGGCCAGGGGACTGGTGTCGATGGCGGTGACGAAAATGGAACTGGGAGAGCTGTCGGGGGCGGGAACCCTGGAATAGGGCCGGGTGCGCAACGCAGTCCAGGCGCCGGAACTGACCAGGGTTTCCACCACCTGGTCCCGGGGCAGGCCGGCAAGCTCGCCCTCCGACCAGGACGGGAAGGACTCGGCGGCGTCCCCCTGGACATCGATAACCACCGACTGCAGCACCCGGCGCTCACCGCGGTTGATGGCGGCAACGACCCCCGCAGCGGGGGCGGTGTAGCGTACCCCCGGTGTTTTCTTGTCTTCAAACAGTACCTGACCCAGCTTGACCTGATCGCCTTCGCGGACGAGCATGGTCGGCTTCATGCCGACATAGTCGTTGCCCACAATGGCGACCGTACGGACAGCAGGCCCATCGCGGACCACCTGCTCGGGAGCCCCCGCGACAGGCAGATCCAACCCTCGACGGATCTTGAACATAGCAGTCACACTCATTAATCAAAAAAAGGTGTGCCATCCCCGCGCAGGGGGAACGGCTGAAATTCTCAGTCTGGGCAGTATTGACCAACCCTAGCGGTGGCGGGGAACAGGGCGACGCAGCCACTGAAAGCCCCCTTTTGACGGGGGGCGATTATAAAGAAGGCAGGCCGCGAATACCAGCAACTTGGCGAAAGGAAACCGCCCGCGAACGGCCGCCAACAGGCCCTGGGGGCTGAAAACAAGGCCCGCCAGCCGCCTTCCTGATCCAGATCAAATGGAGCGCGGGTAGATCTGCCACTCGACCCCGGCCATTTTCTCCAGCACCCGCACCACCTGACAGCTGTAGCCGAATTCATTGTCGTACCAGCAGTAGAGGATGGCGGTGTTGCCGTTGGTGATGGTGGCCTTGGAGTCGAACACACAGGCGTGGCGGTCGCCGACAAAGTCGGTGGACACCGCCTCGTCGGAAATGGTGTAACCGATCTGCTGCTGGAGACGGGAGTAGAGGGCGGTCTGGCGCATAAACTCGTTGAGCTCCCCGGTGCTCACCTCGGTATTGAGCTGAACATTGAGAATGGCCATGGACACATTGGGTGTGGGTACCCGGATGGAGTTGCCGGTGAGTTTGCCGTTGAGTTCGGGGATGGCCTTGGCCACCGCCTTGGCGGCACCGGTTTCGGTAAGCACCATATTGAGGGCCGCGCTGCGACCGCGGCGGGCGCCCTTGTGATAGTTGTCGATCAGGTTCTGGTCGTTGGTATAGGCGTGGACGGTCTCCACATGGCCCTTGTCCACGCCGTACCTGTCCATCAGCACCTTGAGCACAGGGACGATGGCATTGGTGGTGCAGGAGGCGGCGGAGACAATGGCATCCTCTGGCCTGATGACCTCGTGGTTGACGCCAAACACGATATTGGGAATGTCCCCCTTGCCCGGCGCGGTGAGCAGCACCCGGGACACCCCGGGGCACTTCAGGTGCTGGCCGAGGCCCACCTCGTCACGCCACACCCCGGTGTTGTCCACCACCAGGGCATCCTTGATGCCGTACTTGGTGTAATCCACTTCCTCGGGGGAACCGGCGTAGATGACCTGGATCTCGTTGCCGTTGCAGACCAGCTTGTTCTCCTCCTCCAACACCCGAATGGTGCCCTTGAAGGAACCGTGAACCGAGTCGCGGCGCAGCAGGCTGGCGCGCTTGGCCAAATCCTGGTCGCTCTTGCCCTTGCGCACCACGATGGCCCGCAGGCGCAACAGGTCACCGCCGCCGGCCTTCTCGATCAACAGCCTGGCCACCAGGCGGCCGATGCGGCCAAAGCCGTAAAGCACCACGTCCTGGGGCTGGGGCAGGGGCTTGCGCTTCTGGCCGATATGATTGCCCACCTCGTCGCGCAGGAAGTCCGCCAGGGTGCGGCCGTTGGCCTGCTGCTGAAAGATCACGCTCAGCTTGCCGATGTCGATGTGGGCAGGTCCCAGATCCATGCCCGCCAGGGCCTCGATCATGGGGTAGGTTTCGAATTCGGAGAGCTCGTTGTTTTCGATCTGGCGGACAAAGCGGTGCGCCTTCATCAGGTCGATCACCGAACGGTTCACCATGTTGCGACCGTACATATACAGAGAGACATTGTTTTCCCGATGGAGCTTGCCAATCAGGGGAATCATGCCTTCGGCCAGGGCCTCGCGCTCTTTCCAATCTTTGAAGAAATCAGCTGGTTTTGGTCGGTTCACTGGTAATACCTGTGCGGTGGTTACAAGGGGACAACAAAAAGGGCGTGTATTATCTTGATTCCGCTCAGCCTATGCAAGGAAAGGTGTCCGCCGGGGCACAGAGACCGCGGCAGTTCGACCGGCAACGGGATTTGCCCGCCGGCGGCCATGACGGGAGCCCCGGGGCCCGTTAAAATACCCACCCTTTTCCCTGGCCCCTCGCAATGACCCAAGCCGTTCTCCCCCTGCCCGCTCCCAACGCCCCCGGCGATCGCCGCACCTGGGGCAACCTCCACGGCACCGCCGGGGCCCTGGCGATTGTGGAAGCCGCCCTGGCGGCGGGCGATCGGATGTGCCTGGTGATTGCGGATTCCGCCAAGGCTGCCACCAGCCTGGAATCGGAGCTCGAGTTTTTTGCCCGCGGCCAGGATTTGCCGGTGCTCCACTTCCCCGACTGGGA
>CAZWUP010000244.1:0-4601 GCA_964637045.1 uncultured Porticoccaceae bacterium
GGTTCTCCAGCATGTAGGACACCCCGGACGGCACCCGCAGGTTGTCCTCCAGCACATAGAACTGGCCGTCCTTGTCGCGCACCAGATCGGTACCGCAAATATGGGCCCAAACCCCCAGGGGGGGATCGACCCCCACGCATTCCGGGCGAAAGTTCTTCGACTCCTTGAGGATATAGGCGGGAAAAACCCCGTCCTTGACGATCTGCTGGCGGTGATAGAGATCGTCGATAAACAGGTTGAGGGCCCGCAGGCGCTGCTCCAGCCCGGCCGCCGTCTTCTCCCACTGCTTGAGGGAGATGGTGCGGGGAATGATGTCGAAGGGCCAGGAGCGATCGATATTGCCCTCCTCCGAATACACGGTGAAGGTGATGCCCATTTTTTTGATGGTCACGTCCGCGGTGTTGCGGCGGTCGAGAATCTCGTCGTCACTCAGGGACTTGAGATGGGAAACCAGTCTGCGGGCCGGCAGTCGCGCATTGCCCGGCGAGCTGACGATCTCATCGAAAAAACTCCCTGGCTCATAGGTGTTCCAGTTGATTGTCATGTGTCTCGCTCACAGTCTTGGGGTTACACCGGTGATGGTGTGGTTCACTCTGTTATCGAATCTCTGGCTACACCCAGGTCGCAGTTCTAGTCTCCAGGCGTCACGGCCCACGGTCGCCGCCGGGGTGGGCTTGCACAGGCTTTCCGCAGGACCTTCCTATACGCAGCCGCCGGAACACCTGGGCCCTGCCATCCGCATCCCACCTAACACCTATACAGTGTATAGCCCAATTTTCCGACGCCCGGTTACCCAGAGACTCCCTATCAGCCCGGGGGATCGCCGCCCCCCCCCGGCTCTGAATGAAGCTGCGCCAAAACCCTGGCCGCATCCGCACCCAATGGTCATAGCAACTTCCATGCCCGATAGCCCATCTACACCGCAGAGAATAGTTGAGGAGCATCCGGTCGATCCGGCACCATGTGATTGCGGACCCACCAGAAGTAGGCGCCTGAGGCGAAGCACTTCGCGGGGCCCACCAAGCGCAGCGAAGCAATCTCCCCACTGTCATTGCGAGCGCAGCGAAGCAATCTCCCCACTGTCATTGCGAGCGCAGCGAAGCAATCTCAAGGACGGGAAGCAATCCAAACGCATCACTGTGCCCACGGCTTGGGGCATGCCCCGTCGCCGACTGCCGCACTACCTACCGCGCTACCCTCGCAGCTAAAGGCTCGTCGCAGCCACCATTAATCAGCGGCTCCGCAACTCTACCGATACCACGCTGCCCGAACCCCTGCTCCAGACAGTAAACCAAAGTGCCGACAATAGCATTTATTGGTTGCCACTGTTGTCCCCTGGCCACTGACCCAGATCAAGGGGCGGCTGGGGTAAATGGCAATCCGGCAATTCGTGCCCTAAGCTTGAAGGGTTGCCAAACTGCGGGAAGCCAATGGCGAGATTGCCGGTACTGCTCCTTCTGCTGCTGATTTTCCCGGTGCCCCAGGGCATCGCCGGCGAGTTCTGGCTGGTGGACCTCAAGGGTCCGGTGGGCCCCGCCAGCGCCGACCATATCGTCAGAAATATCAACGCCGCCCAGGATGCCGGCGCCGCAGGGTTGATTTTGCGCATGGATACCCCGGGGGGCCTGGATAGCGCCATGCGCGATATTATCCACGCCATTCTCGAATCCCGGATTCCGGTGCTCGGCTATGTGGCGCCCCAGGGCAGCCGCGCCGCCAGTGCCGGCACCTATATTCTCTACGCCAGTCATATCGCCGCCATGGCACCGGCCACCAACCTGGGTGCCGCCACCCCGGTGCAGATCGGCGGCCTGCCGTCGATGCCGGGCCAGGAGGACAAGTCCGGCGACGGCGACAGCCAACAATCCGACGGCAACGGGGACAGCGCACCCCAGCTCGGCGGCGACGCCATGAGCCACAAGGCCATCAACGATGCCCGGGCCTACATTCGCGGCCTGGCGGAGTTGCGGGGTCGCAATGCCGAATGGGCGGAGCTGGCGGTGACCGAAGCCGCCACCCTGACCGCCTCCCAGGCCCTGGACAAGGGGGTGATCGATCTGGTGGCGGCGGATGTGGACCAGCTGCTGGCCCAGGTTTCCGGGCGCACGGTCACCATTGGTCAGCAGCCGGTGACAATCGACACCGGCGGCGCCACCGTGCGCCCGGTGGAAGCCGACTGGCGGACCCGGTTTCTCGCCGTGATCACCAACCCCAATGTCGCCTACATCCTGATGATGCTGGGTATCTACGGGCTGTTTCTCGAATTCTCCAACCCCGGCATCGGCATCGGCGGGGTGGTGGGTGGCATTTGCCTGCTGCTCGCCCTTTACGCCCTGCAGCTGCTACCCATCAGTTACTCCGCCCTTGGCCTGCTGTTGCTGGGCCTGGGGTTGATGATCGCCGAGGCCCTTTCCCCCAGCTTTGGGGTGCTCGGGCTGGGGGGACTGATCGCCTTTATCGTCGGCTCCATCATGCTGATGGACACCGAGGTGCCGGGCTTTCAGATTGCCCTGCCGCTGATTTTGTCCCTGGCGGTGGTGAGTGCGGGGCTGCTGATCCTGGTGCTCGCCATGCTGATGAAGTCCCGCCAGCGGGCGGTGGTGAGCGGTATCGACACCCTGGTGGGCGAGGGTGGAGAAATTGTCGACATCCGCCACGGCCAGGCCATGGTGCGCATCCACGGCGAACTGTGGCGGGCGCGGGGCAATGGGCCTCTGGCCCTGGGGGACCGGGTGCGGGTGACCGCCACCGACGGTCTCGATCTCGACGTCATCAAGGAGAACTGAACCATGACCTATTTCACGCTGTCACTGGCCATCCTGGTCGCGATGCTGATTCTGTCGGCATTCCGGGTATTGCGGGAGTACGAACGGGGAGTGATTTTCTTCCTCGGCCGCTTTTACAAGGTGAAGGGACCGGGACTGATCCTGGTGATCCCGGTGGTGCAACAGATGGTGCGGGTGGACCTGCGGATTCTGGTGATGGACGTGCCCACCCAGGATGTGATTTCCCTCGACAATGTCTCGGTGCAGGTGAACGCGGTGGTGTACTTCCGGGTGGTGGACTCCCAGAAGGCCATTATCAATGTGGAAAACTATCTGGAAGCCACCAGCCAGCTGGCCCAGACCACCTTGCGCTCGGTGCTCGGTCAGCACGAACTGGACGACATGCTGGCCCAGCGGGACAAGCTCAACGCCGATGTTCAGGAGATCCTCGACCAGCAGACCGACGCCTGGGGCATCAAGGTGTCCAATGTGGAAATCAAGCATGTGGATCTCAACGAGACCATGATCCGCGCCATCGCCAAACAGGCGGAGGCGGAGCGGGAGCGGCGCGCCAAGGTGATCCACGCCGAGGGCGAACTGCAGGCGGCGGAAAAGCTGGCCCAGGCGGCGAAGATTCTCGCCAGCGAGGGCCAGGCCATCCAGCTGCGCTATCTGCAGACCCTCAACGAAATTGCCGGGGAGAAGAACTCCACCATTGTGTTTCCGGTACCGGTGGATTTTCTCAACGCCCTGATGGGTGGCAAAAAGGAGTGACTGCCCCCTGGCAGCCTGCCGGACTCAGGGGCAATCTACTTGGGCGGGAGGCTGGCGGTGATAGCCTGGCTCACCGTAGGCGATCAGCCAGAATTCGCAGCCCTCATCCCCCGCCGCCTCGGGGCCATAGTAGGTCCCGGCGCGAACCCAGCGAATGTCTCCCACCCCGAGCACCCCTTCCTCGCCGATGATCATCGATCCCCGGGTGGGGATATAGATGGTGTCATGGTCGTGCCAATGGTGGGGTTCGCTGTATCCTGGAGCGAACCAGGTCAGCAAAACCCAGGGGCCGGTCTCATTGTTTTCACCAAAAAATTTGATCCGCACCTGGCCATCGCGGTCGGGAACCTCCTGCCAGGGGATATCCTCGATACTGCCGATAAAAGTACCGGGAACCATCTTTGAAACATCCACACCACTATTCATGGGGTTATTTTCTCCGTGCCGATTATTGTAGATTTGGAAGAACCTGACTGTCGCTGACTGGCACTGACCTAAAGGCTTCGTAGCCGGACCACAGTCCTGGGGTGGCTTTTTGAGACACGCCGTAAATACATCCCTGTAGGCTCGGATGCAGCGCCCCTGCTGCATACGGTCTCGAAAAGCCACCCCAGGACTGTGGCCTCACACCGCGACTGGGCTCACGTCAGTGCCATTCGACTGTAGCTCCATAATAGCTGCGCCGGCGGCAATCCGCCTATCGGTGGCGGAAGATGGAATTGCCTAAAACACTTGTTTATGTTTTTATCAATCCCGCAAGACTCTCCTGACTTTCTTGCCACGTCCCAGGTCGGGGGAATTGCTGTGTTATTAACCCGGCATGAATGGTCGTCGGGTTAATAGGCGGTCAGACGCGCCAGCCGCTGGCTGGAAGCCAGCGCGAGCCCCTTAAAACCAAGGGATTTCGCAGGTTTTAAGGGGCGACAATCAAATAGTGAATGGATTCAACTAGTGTTGAAACCTGTTGGTATCGAAACATTGCTCCCGTTGGTCGGATCGCCTAAAGTGCCTACTTTTGGTAGCGAAGCGTAATCCGACAAACACGTCGGCATCACGACATTC
>CAZWUP010000245.1:0-4588 GCA_964637045.1 uncultured Porticoccaceae bacterium
AATGGCTGAATCCAGCCGCACTCACTTGATGGGTATCGCTGCGCTCCACCCATCCCGCACAAGCGCAACCCGTCATTATCAAATGGAAAGAGTACTAGCAGCGGCATTCAGTACTTGCGAACACCTTTCCCCCAGTTCGGGCCCTCCCGGAGCCAGGCTGAGGGCGACCGAATCCGACCATCCCCCTACTATCAACCCTCCTCCCGCTTCCTCTTCGCCTCCTCCGCCCGCTGGCGGCGCACCTCCTTGGGGTCCACCAGCAGCGGCCGGTACAATTCCACCCGATCCCCGGGCTGCAAAATATAATCCTTCGCACCCGCCATTCCCTTGGCCCCCAGGGGCTGACTGAAGATTCCCATCACTGCGGAATCGAGCTCCAGCTCGGGAAATTCCTCGACAATCCGCGAGCGCACCACAGCCTCGTAGGCCGAGGTGCCATCGGGAACCTGGAGCTGGATGATTTTCTGTTTGTCCGGCAGGGCGTAGGCCACTTCAACGGCAATCAAGTCGTGGTGGGCAGTCATGGCTAGGTTGTCTCCAAGTGGGTCATTGGGCCTGACGATATCAACAACAGCGGCAGTCAGGGTGCCTTGGCATACAGGGTGTCGGCGCGGGCGGCGAGGGCGGAGACCAGGTTGTTGGCGACGCTGGCAAACAGGCTGGTGGCGGCAATGCCCACCAACTGGTTGTTGGCCTCGAACTCCAGACTCAAACTGACCTTGCACGCGGACTCGGCAAGAGCCGCAAAACGCCACACCCCCGACAGCCTCTTGAGGGGCCCGCTGTGGAGGGCCAGGCGGATCTCCCCGGGGGGATGCAGCTGGTTGCGGGTGGTAAAGCTGTAGCTGACCCCACCCTTGCGCAAATCCAGGCGGGCCACCATAAAGTCCTCTCCCTGGTCGAGGATCTCGGCACCGCTGCAGCCCTCCATATACCTGGGGTAGGCGGCGACATCATTCACCAGGTTGTACATGTTTTCCGCCGAGTGCATCACCAGAGCACTGCGTTGGATGGTTGTCAGCATCGCCAGAACCTAGAAAAACTTGTTGTAAATGCCCATCACCAGAATCAGCCCGATGGCCAGGGGCGCCACATAGGCCAACAGCCAGTGCCAGAACCTGAGAACCCGGGGGGCATTGTCGCCAAGGGCCCCAATCGCGTCCCCCGGCTTCATCACCCAGCCGACGAAGACAGCTATCAACAGCCCCGTAAGGGGCAGCATGATACTTGAAGTGAGGAAATCCAGGACATCAAAAAAAGTATTGCCCGCCAGGGTGTGCTCCTTCCAGTGGTTGAAAGACAACACCGTGCCCAGCCCCAGGACCCAGGCAAAGCCCCCCAGCATCAGATTGGCCACCACCCGATTGACCCGCCAGGACTCGATCAACCAGGCCACGGCGGGCTCCATCAGGGAAATGGACGAACTCCAGGCGGCGACGGACACCAGGACAAAAAACAGGGTCCCGAACAACAGCCCCCCCGGCATATTGCCAAAGATTACCGGCAGGGTCTGAAACATCAGGCTGGGGCCGGCGTTGGGCTCCATCCCCGGGCTGGCAAAGACGATGGGGAAGATGGCCATCCCCGCCATCAGCGCCACCAGGGTGTCGAGCAACGCGATGGTAATCACCGTTTTGCCGATGGGGGCGCGCTCCGGCATATAGGCGCCGTAGGCCATGATCGCACCCATCCCCAGACTGAGAGTAAAGAAGGCATGGCCCAGGGCCTCCAGCACCCCGGCCCAGCTGAGCTTGTCGGCGCGAAAGCTGAACAGAAACTCCGCACCTGCCGCCATATCCCCCTGCCGGGCGGCGAAGAACAGCAGCACCACCAACAATAAAAAGAGCACCGGCATCATTATCCGCACCGCCACCCCGAGACCCTTGGTGACGCCGCCGACCACCACGGCTATGGTGAGCACCATAAAGACACTCTGCCAGAGCATCAGCTTGCGGGGATTGTCCAACAGCCCGGCAAAGGTGGCGGCGGCATCGCTGCCAGCGGCCCCCTGCAGGCGGCCGCTGGCCATCTCCACCACATAGTGCAAGGCCCAGCCGGCAATCACCGCATAGTACGACAGAATCAAGATGCCGGCGGCAACCCCCAGCCAGCCGACGGCGGACCAGCGGCGACTCTCCCCCAGCCCCCGGGTAATGTTCTTCATGGCGTTGATGGGGCTCATGCGCCCTTTGCGCCCCAGCATGACCTCCGCCATCATCACCGGGATTCCCACCAGCAAGATGCAGCCCAGATACACCAAAACAAAGGCCCCACCGCCGTTCTCGCCGGCGATATAGGGGAACTTCCAGATATTGCCAAGACCCACGGCCGAGCCCGTGGCCGCCAGAATAAACGTCCAGCGACTGGCCCAGGTCCCATGGACAGTCCCCCTTGTAGCGCCGCTCACATCTGTCATACCTATTCCCATCAGCAGCTTAGGCCGGTGCCCGGCCCCAGTGGCCGGCGGTGCACTACAGCCGATTGTACCCCGCCACCGGTGGCAGCAAAACCGCGGGGTGCGGCTATATCATCCCCCGCGACTGCCCGGGTATAATGGCGCCATGGCTAAAAAACCCAGCAAATCCGCATCCAGCTCCGGCACCATCGCGCAAAATCGGCGAGCCCGGCACGACTATTATTTCGAAGATAAGTTCGAGGCCGGCCTGTCCCTGCAGGGCTGGGAGGTAAAAAGTCTGCGGGCCGGCAAGGCCCAGCTCACCGACAGCTATGTCTTTTTCAAAAACGGCGAAGCCTGGCTGCTGAACACCCTGATCACCCCCCTGCAGTCCGCATCGACCCACTTTGTGGCCGAGCCCAATCGACCCCGCAAACTGCTGCTCAACCAGCGGGAAATCGACCGCATTACCGGTGCCGTACAGCAAAAGGGCTACACCTGTGTCGCCCTCTCCCTGTACTGGAAGAAGCACATGGTGAAGTGCGAGATCGCCCTGGCCAAGGGCAAGGCCGACCACGACAAGCGGGACACCGCCAAGGAACGGGACTGGCAGCGCCAGAAGCAGCGCATCATGCGCCACTCCGCCTGAGGACAGCCACCTCGGGCTATACCGCCACCCGGTTGCGCCCGCCCCGCTTGGCCCGGTACATGGCCTCATCGGCCTGCTGAATCAGAGCGTCCAGCGTCTCGCCCCCCTCGGCCACGCCAAAACTCGCGGTTACCGGGTACGCCCGCTCGCCGTTGCTCACCGGATCCGTGGCGATGCGCTGCCTCAGTTTTTCTGCAATCAGCAGGCCGCTGTCCCTGGTGGTATTGGGCAACAACACGGCGAACTCCTCCCCGCCCAGCCGGGCGCAGAGGTCCGACTCGCGAACGGACTCACGCAACAGCTGGGCCACATGCTGCAACACCAGATCCCCGAGGCGGTGGCCGTGACTGTCGTTGACCTCCTTGAAGTGATCGAGATCGATGACAATCAGGGAGATTGGCTGCCTCACCCGCACCGCCACCCCGAACAGGCGTTTGCCAACATCGGCGAAGGCACGGCGATTCATCAGCCCGGTGAGGGCATCCGTTCGCGCCATGTCCTCGGCATTGTTCTTGGCGGAAACCAGTTGATGGGTGAGCGTGAAGCTCTGGTGCAGGGCTCGGGAAATCACCCGGGTGGAGCGCACCGCAGAGGCCAGAAAGATCGCCGCAGCGCCCCCCATCGCAAGTTGCACCGGCGAGCCCTGAGCCAGCATCCACAGGGTGAAAGGACCCAGCACCACAAAGATTGTAGCCAGGGTGAGGCCCCGACTGGCGGAATACACCGCCATGGCCCCGCCAGCCATGCCCATCAGGAAATAGAACACCACCACCTGGTAGAACAGCGAATCCTTGGGCACGATCCACAGGGTGCCCAGGCCCCAGACCGCCGAGCACACCAACAAACTGACGAAGTAGTGCCGCTCCCAGACCAGCACCTCCACATCCCGCTGCAGGGTCTGGCGAAAGACCAGGAACAGCCGCAGGCGAATCAGGGAGATTGCCGCCACAGCGGCAAACCAGAACCCGGCGCCACCGCCGGGGTGGTTGAGCCAGAGAATCCTCGCCAGCAGGGCGCCGACGAGGATAGTGACAAACAGCGAGGGAAAGGACTGCCGGTAAAGCAGCGTCAATTTGTCCTTGCGAACCCGAAAATCCAGGTCCGTCATAGCTGAATTCCTGTGCAAGAGCATCCCTGTCTTCACCTCGCTGGTCTCATCCCTTAGCCTGTGGGTGTTTCCTGGCAACAATTCCCTCTGGTCTACCCTGCACAACCTGCCATAGATTCATCGCCGGTGCAGCCTGTCTGCCGACGAGGCAACAGGTTAATCTGCCTAACGGCGCGATTCAGCCATCCCCCAGGGGAATCTGTGCTAGTATGGCCTCCCTTGATTTCTACCGGTCAGCCTCCATATAGTGAGGGTGACCAATTGCCGCCAGCACCAGGGGCGGCAAGCACCAACCGGGGGCGTTTTGGATTCGACGCCGGTTACGAAACCCGATGTGCATGCCGAGACGGCGACCAGTCTCGTAAATCCCAGTCGCAAACCTATAGTTGCCAACGACGACAACTACGCACTCGCTGCTTAAAACCCAGTAGGGTGC